>WFTQ01000077.1 GCA_015485355.1 bacterium
GACTGGCCTGGTAGGTATAGCGGTGGTTGGGCAGCAAGCCGCCGTCGTAGGCAACCGTGTCGCTATCGGTCACGGCAGCCTGCCATACTACGCTGTCCCCCCGCCACAGCTGCCACACCCCATCCTCCGGCACCGGCTCCACCTCCAAACGCAGCCACACCTCCGTCACCAGCACCGCCTCTGCAGTGATTTCCAGGCGCAGCGCTTCCCCTTGCAACGGCAACCGCACCCGCTCGCAGCGTTGAAAGAAAAAGAGAACCCCAATCACACTGGTAAGGAGTAATAAAGATTTTAAGGGGAACGACTGAAATGGGTGCATGTTTCTCAAATGCAATGTAAAAGTAAGCGGTTTCATTGCCGTTCAAAACGATTACCAGATGTTTGATCTACAAACCTGGGCGTTCTTTTATTTTTCACGATCAAGACAATGGGTGCCGTCACACGCCCGATCGGATGACCGTGAAAATCAGACGGTTTTGATGGACAGGAAACGTTACTCATCCGGGAGAAAAATGTCAACAAGTAAGTGGGGTAAGTTAGGAAAAGGAAAGGTCCGCAAAAGGACGGCATCCACCTTTTGTGGGTGTTAAGCTCCGGTCCAACCCCGGGTGGTTCATGAAAGATTTCTGCATTGTGTTGGCCAAAGCAATGTAACATTCCAATGGGCATTTAATATCTGGTTGAAATATCCGCGGATTTATGTTAGTTTTCATTAATATAACGGGCAAAGTGAGAAGGATGAAGCGGCGGAATTTTGTTCAGTCACTGCTGGGATGGGGCCTTATTGTCGGGGAATGGATGACCGTTCCCCGCAAGTTATTTTCCTGGATTCTACCGCAAACCGAAGCGTTTCGGGGGGAGGACACCGTTACCCTGATCAATCCTCAAAGTGGAACGAAGAGCCGCCTTCGCATTCGCCGGCATTATGGGGTGACGTATATCAGTGTGCATCAATTTGCCCGGGTATTGGGTTATCATGTCTATTTTAATGAGCAGAAGCGCAAGTTGGTGGTGTATTTGCCCGGGAATAAGGTACTGGTGACGGCCCAAAATCCTTTCATTCTGATTGACAATAAGACCTTTCAACTCCCGTTACCCGCCATGTGGTGGGAAAACGAAATCTGGTTGCCCTTGGAGGCATTCCTTTCCCTTCTCAATCGTAACACCAATTTGACCGTTGCTTTGGAGGATGCCCGGAGGCAGGTGCGCGTTCGGGAAAAACATTACAATGTTACCGGGGTGGAAATATCGACCCGGGCCAATGGAACCGTGATCCGTATCCGCACTTCACGCAAGTATAAAAAGGAAGAGATGACCGCCAGCATGCGCTACGGCTGGCTGCATGTGGACCTATACGGTGCCCGGGCCGATGTGACCCTGTTAAGGCAAACCCCGTTGGCCGGACTGGTCCGGCAGGTGAAGGCGTTTCAATTTCAGGATCTGCTTTCGATTGCCTTTTTATTGCGGGAGGAACCGCTTTCTCGGCAACTTTATCAGGATGAGTTTTCGGGCGATGTGGTTGTAGTGTTGCGCACTCGCGAAGAGATCCCCGAAACCCCTCAGGAGGCATCGAATGCCCCAGGGGATAGTCCTGCCGGCCGGGAAGACCCGATCATGGATCTGGAGAAGGAAAGGGAGAAATGGTTGATTGATCGTGTGGTGATCGATCCGGGTCATGGGGGAAAAGACCCGGGAGCCATTGGGGTGGGTAATGTGAAAGAAAAAGACGTGGTATTGGCGATTGCCTTGCGTTTGGGTCGGCTGATTGAGAAAAAAATGCCCGGAGTGGAAGTCGTTTTCACTCGAAAAGACGATCGTTTTATTAAGCTGAAAGAGCGTACTCGCATTGCCAACCGAATGAGGGCCAAGGTATTTATCAGTATTCATGCCAACTGGAGCCCCAATAAACGCACCAATGGTTTCGAGACCTATATTGTGGGTCCCGAAAAGGGTGAACGCGCCGCGGAGGTTGTATTGAAGGAAAATTCGGTGATCGAGTTCGAAGAAGAAGGAGATCGGAAAGAATACGAAGGGATCAATTTCATTCTGGCCCAGATGGCCCAGTCCGCCTTTATGCGACACTCCGAATACCTGGCGTCCCTGGTGCAAGAGGAAATGGAACGGCGTCTCCGGAGCCTGAAGATGAAGGGGCGGGGGGTGAAACAGGGCCCCTTCTGGGTGATGGTGGGCGCGACCATGCCCAGCATTTTAATTGAAACCGGCTTCCTTAGTAATCCCTACGAAGCCCGGGTGCTGCGTACCAAACGCTATCAACAGAAAATCGCCGAAGGTATATTTGCCGGTTTGCAACGTTTTAAAAAAGATTACGAAAGTTCGATTTAAACCATGCCCGATTTCAGTCACACCTTGAAGGGAAATGAACGGCCGATCGGCGTTTTCGATTCCGGAGTGGGTGGGTTAACGGTGGTCAAACAGCTGATGGCCTTGTTGCCCCAGGAACGGCTGATTTATTTTGGCGATACGGCCCGTATCCCCTACGGCACCAAATCGGAGGAGACGGTCATCCGGTTTGCTCTGGAAGATTCGGTTTTTTTAGTGGAAAAGGGGGTAAAGATGATCGTGGTGGCCTGTCACACGGCCTCTGCCATCGCCCTGGCGCATGTTCAACGGGCCCTGGATGTCCCCGTGGTCGGCGTCATCGAACCCGGCGCCCTGACGGCCGTTGCCCGAACCGAAAACGGAAAAATAGGAGTTATCGGTACCGCCTCAACGATTCGGAGCAACGCCTATACCCGGGCGCTCAGATCCTACGATAGCTGGGTGAAGGTGTTTGCCCGGGCCTGCCCCTTGTTTGTCCCTCTGGTCGAAGAAGGATGGATCGAGGATGAAGCCACTTATCTCATCGCCCGGCGGTATCTTCAGCCCTTGATCGACAACGGCATCGATACGCTCATCCTGGGCTGTACTCACTATCCATTGTTGAAGGCGGTCATCCGGGAGGTGATGGGAGAAGGGGTAGACTTGATCGATTCGGGTGTGGAAACCGCTCGATATGTCAAAGATATGCTTCAACAACGGGGGTTGTTAGCCCCCCAAGGCCAGGACCCGGAACATTATTTTTATGTGAGCGATTTACCTTATAAGTTTCAGGAGATCGGCGAACGGTTTCTGGAACGGAGTTTGCCGCATGTGGAAACGGTGAATTTCGAGGCTTTTGTGTCTCGGAAGGGAAGCGGCTTCTGGGAAACACTGGAAAGAAAAGCCGTCGGGCGGCATTCCATGACCGATCCCTGAGGGAGAAGGCGGCAGGAAAACGCTGGAGGTAGAATGAACATCAAATCCTTGTGGTTGATGGTGTATTTAGGACTGATTCCCGGGGGATTACTGGCTCAATCCGTGGGGACCACCGGTTTTAATTTCTTAAAGAATCAATACAGTGCTCGCGGCGCCGCCCTGGCGGGGAATCTGGTCGCCGTAAAGGGTGATCTGAATACCCTGCTTTATAATCCGGCGGGATTGTCTGGATTGAAACGGAGCCAGTGGATGGTTGGATATGTGGACCATTTGTTGGACTTTCAGGGAGGCCATTTGGCCTACGGTCGTTCTCTACCGGGCTGGGGAACGCTGGGGGTCTGGCTGGTTTATTTCAATTATGGACAGTTTCAGGAGACCGACATTTTCGGAGAATATACCGGCAAAGTGTTCGGGGCTTCGGAAATGGCCCTGGGGGTCAGCCTGTCCAATGTGCTGGGACCGAACTTCGATTACGGCGTCAGTGTCAAATGGATTTACTCGGCGCTGGACGTGTACACCGCCTCCGCTTTTGCTGTGGATGCCGGCTTCATTTATACCCACCCCGGTATCGAAGGATTACAGATAGGAATTTCCCTTACCAACGTGGGAATAATTCTGGATCGATATACCAATGCCAGGGAAAGCATGCCCATTCTTATTCGGCTAGGATTCGCTAAGCGGTTGGCCCATCTGCCGCTCCTGTTTACCGCGTCGCTTCATGACCTGTCCCGCAACGATGGGGGTGCGTTGTGGGAACGGCTCAAACGCTTCTCTGTCGGTGGAGAGTTTGATGTGAGCCGGGTCATTCAATTACGATTGGGGTATCAGAATGATGTGAATCGGAATGTAAAGCCGCTGGGGGGACGCAATTTTGCCGGATTCACCGCCGGATTGGGCATCGTGTGGCGGAAATTTCGCTTTGATTATGGGTATTCCTCCTGGGGAGACCTGGGTTCCCAAAATCGTCTGACGGTCACGGGCTCTTTTTAACCGTAGGCGGGATTGGATCATCGATGGTTTTTCGTCACCCGCCCCGAATGGGTAAGCTCATCCTTTTTATCGGTGCAATACTATCTTTCATCTCCGCCGGCGGGTTGAAACGTCCTGCTTTCCCGGCCCCGGACGGCGGTGTTAACCCGATCGAGGCTTCGCGATGGTCGGAAGGCCGGTGAATCCGCCTCCCCACCGCTCTGTGCCGGGTGGTGGAATCCACGCACCCCGGCGGGCAGTTTGCGGTCACCCGTTCGGATTGTGGGCATTGCTCAGGGTGACGGCTCTGAGGATGGCCTGACTCACCATTTGGGCCGCTGTTTCGCCCAGTAAATTAATATCCGCGGTGTGATCGCCGGTACTCAGAGCAAACACCACATCGCCGTCGTACATGGTGTGGGCGGGGCGGGTGACCCGGGCAATGCCGTTCTGGGCCATCTGGGCCAGTTTGTTCACCTGTTCCTTGGTGAGGCGGGCGTTGGTGGCCACCACCGCCAGGGTGGTATGGGTGCTGGACAAGGGTGTTCCCAGGCGCCCTTCCATCATGCAGCGCAGTGTGTCGGCGAATCCCTCACCGTCGGGTTCCCGGGCACCGGCAACAATCCGGCCGCTGTTGGGGTCAATGATGTCGCCCAGGGAGTTCACCACACACAGGGCTCCCAGGCGGGTTCCATCCGGTAATTCGGTCGCCACACTGCCCAAGCCTCCGGCCATGGCATGTTCCAGTCCCAGGATTTTGCCCACCGTCGCCCCGCGTCCCGCTCCAACCAGACCCTCCTCCACCGCCGTCGAAGCCGCCTGACAGGCCCGGTATCCCATTGCAGCGTCCGGAATTAGTGGATTCCGCTCCCCGCGAAGATCAAAAATGACCGCCGCCGGAACGATGGGAACAATGATTCCCCGGGCATTGTAGCCGATGTGTTGTTCCCAAAGGTATTGCATGACCCCGTCTGCAGTCCGCAGACCAAAAGCACTGCCTCCGGTCAACACCACGGCGTGTACCCGCTGGATTAGAAATCCAGGACGTAACAGATCGGTCTCCCGGGTTCCTGGTGCCGAGCCGCGGACATCGACCCCCGCTACCGCCCCCTGACGACAAAGAATCACCGTACATCCGGTGGCTTCCCGGGAATGGGTGGCATGTCCCACTTCAATACCAGGAACATCGGTGATCTTCAACATGCAAACACCTCGATTTTGAATTTGTCTTGCAGAATTTACAAAAAGAACGGCCGATAAGGGAGGTGAATTCCCAAAACTATGGGACAAGAGACGTCTTTGTGGTTAACGGCCCCCGCCTTGTCCGGCTTTCCGAATGATGGAAAGTGGGAACACGGTCGGTTTGGTCAATATCGAGGAATGATACTTGTCGGTTGAAAATGGAGTGCTTTTTTTATAGTTTAGGCAGTTCTAATGGGAAGATCCGAAACGATCTCGGACAGCGGCGGCAAGAATCGTTGACCGATGTGAGCGGTTTTCCCACGAGTGGTCTTTTTCGCGGGAAATGAAGAAAAAAACGGATGATCATCCATGGGGACTCCAATAGATTCCCGGCGTCGGGTCGATCTGGAGCCTTCCCGGCTGCTGGATCTGTATTTCTATCTCTTATTGCCCCGTCGGATCGAAGAGCGCATGCTGAAGTTGTTGCGGCAGGGCCGAATCGGCAAGTGGTTCTCCGGAATCGGGCAGGAGGCCATTGCCGTGGGGGCCACATTGGCCCTGCAGCCGGATGATGTGATTCTGCCCATGCATCGCAACCTGGGTGTATTCACCACCAGAGGCGTCGATCTGCAGCGGCTGTTTCGCCAGTTGCTGGGGCGGGAGGGCGGTTTTACCCGGGGACGGGATCGGACGTTCCATTTTGGGGTACCGGAGCATCACATCATCGGCATGATTTCTCATCTGGGGGCCATGTTACCGGTAGCCGACGGATTCGGGACAGCGTTCCAATTGCGGGGCCAATCGCGGGTGGCCCTGGCCTTTACAGGAGAGGGGGCAACCAGTGAGGGGGATTTCCATGAAGCCCTGAATCTGGCCGCTGTCTGGAAACTGCCCGTCATTTTTCTGATCGAAAATAACGGGTACGGCCTCTCTACGCCCACCCGCGAGCAGTATGCCTGTAAACGGTTGGCCGACCGGGCGGTGGGTTATGGCATGAAGGGGGTTCAAATTGATGGCAATGATGTACTGGAGGTTTATGCCACCGTTCGCCGGGCGGCCGATCGTGCCCGAAAGGGTCAGGGACCCACTTTGGTGGAGGCCATGACCTTCCGGATGCGAGGGCACGAAGAAGCCTCCGGAACACAGTATGTCCCCCGGGAACTCTTCCAGAAGTGGGCACGCAAAGATCCGGTGGACCGATTTCGGCGCTTTTTACAGCGGAGGGGATTGCTGGACCCCACCCGGCAACGGGAAATAGAAGACCGTATTGCTGAGCAGATAGAAACCGCCCTGGGGGAAGCTCTTCAGGCTCCTGTACCCGGCAGCACCCCGGAGAGGGAACTGGCGGATGTGTACGCGCCTTCCCCGGTGCGCACCCGGATTCCCGGTTCTGCCCGGGAATCCCGCCGCTACATCGATGCCATCAGAGAGGCCCTGTGGCAGACACTGGAGACGGACGATTCGGTTGTGTTGATGGGACAGGATATCGCCGAATATGGCGGGGTGTTTAAAGTGACCGAAGGGATGGCGTCGCGTTTCGGCAAGGCACGGATACGAAACACTCCGATCATTGAATCGGGCGCCGTTGGTGCAGCGCTGGGGCTGGCCCTGGAAGGGTTCAAGCCCGTGGTGGAAATGCAGTTTGCCGATTTTGTCAGCTGCGCCTTTAATCAGATTGTAAACAATCTGGCGAAAACCCATTACCGCTGGGGAGCCGCGGTGAATGTCACCATTCGTTTACCCTATGGTGGGGGCATGGGAGGCGGTCCCTTTCATTCCCAAAGTCCAGAAGCCTGGTTCTTTCACGTTCCCGGTCTTAAAATGGTGGCGCCCTCTACACCCTTCGATGCCAAAGGGTTGTTGATGGCCGCTATCGAGGATCCCAATCCGGTTCTTTACCTGGAACATAAGTTTTTATACCGCCGTTTGAGGGGCGAGGTGGTTTCGGAGCCGTATACGCTGGAGATCGGAAAGGGCAATATTATACGCCGCGGAACGGACCTGTCCATTATTGCTTATGGTCTGGCGGTGCACTGGGCCCTGGAAGTGGCCGACCGATTGGCCGACCAGGGCTATGCCATCGAAGTGGTGGATCTGCGGTCTCTGTTGCCCTGGGATAAGGAACTGGTACTGGAATCGGTGCGCCGAACCAACAAGGTGTTGGTGTTGCACGAGGCCAATCTGACCGGGGGCATTGGAGCCGAAATCGCCGCCACCATCGCCGAGAAGGCCTTCGAATATCTGGATGCCCCGGTGCGTCGGGTGGCCTCGCTGGATACCCCCATTCCCGTCACCGAAGATCTGGAAAAACAGATTTACTGGCCAAAACAGCGGTTACCGGAAATGGTACGACAACTCCTGGAATATTAGGCAATTTGTGCAGCTATCCATCGGGGGATCGGGATGAAACTATTGCTTACCGGCAAGCCCGGGGTGGGCAAAACCACCTGTGTGATCCGCATTGCCGAGCAGTTGCCGGACCGGCGGAAAATGGGATTTTTTACCCGGGAAATTCGAGAACGGGGTCGCCGCACGGGGTTCGAAGTGGCAACGTTTGATGGTGTCAAACGCACCCTAGCCCATGTGCAAATCCGCAGCTCCTATCGGGTGGGCAAGTATGGGGTCGACCTGGCCGCCCTGGAAGAGATTGTTACCCATCTGGAAAACCTTCCGATCACCCCGGAAACGGTGGTGTTGATCGATGAGATCGGAAAAATGGAAAGTTTCTCCCGGCGTTTTCGCCGCTGGGTGGAAGATGTGCTGAACCAGGCCGATCTACTTATCGCCACCATTGCACTAAAGGGAACCCCCTGGATGGAGACCCTCAAGAAACGCCCCGATGTGCAGCTACGAATGCTGACAGGGAGCAATCGTGATCGTGTTTGTGGGGAGGTGCTCCAACGGGTGCGGCAAGCGACGGCGGAAAAATAAGTGGTGGAGGATGAGGTGCTGAAAGCAAGGGAAATACGCAAGGTATTGAACATTCTGGCGTTGCATTACGGCAACACCGGTACCGCGTTACATTTCCAGACCCCGTTTCAACTGCTGGTGGCTACCATAATGGCTGCCCAAAGTACGGACAAACAAGTGAACAACATTACCCGGCGGTTATTTGCCGAACACCCGGACCCGGCCTCCTTGTTGAAACTGTCTGTGCAGGAACTGGAGGGAAAGATCAAACAGGTGGGTTTATACCGCAATAAAGCCCGCCACATTCTGGCCGCGGCCCGCATGATTATGGACGAATTTGGGGGAGAGGTTCCCCGCAGCCGCCGGGAATTGATGAAATTGCCTGGGGTGGGACGAAAAACCGCCAATGTGGTACTCAGCGTGGGTTTTCAACACGATGCCATTGCCGTGGATACCCATGTGTTCCGGGTGGCCAACCGCATTGGACTGGCCGATGCGGACGATCCGCTTTCCACCGAACAACAGCTGATGGCGAACATTCCCCGCAAGCAATGGTCGGCGGCGCACCACTGGCTCATCTGGCATGGCCGAAAAATCTGCCGGGCCCAGAATCCCCGCTGCCAGAGTTGCCCCCTGACGGATTACTGTGAATTTTTCCGAAACCGTTCCCCGAAGTCCGCAACTCCCCCCGATGGATAAAACCGGAAATGAATGCGGGGGGTGAACTCTTGTGGGGAAGACGCTTCCATGGTGGATCCCGGAACGTGTGCCTTCCCGTTCACCCCGCTCCTTTCTTCTCCTGGACGGGATGCGTTTCGCCGCCACTCAACAGCCGTGGTTCAAGATGGGCTTTCCGGTTAACCCCATCAATCCTCCCCACATGGACGATCTTGTTCGTTTCATCCCCCCATGGGAGGACTGGAAGAGCGATGCAAGGGGCAACCCCTATGAACGTGCAGGCCTCCATGGACGGAAGTGAGGTAACAACGGAGCGGCCCTGGCGAGAGCCACGGCCGCTTCATCGGGACAAAGCCGGCGGCGGTATTTAATTCCGCAATGGTTTTCCTGTTTCGAGCATATGGGCGATACGTTCCTGGGTCTTGGGTTGCCGGCACAGGGTGACAAAGGCTTCTCGCTCCAGATCCAGCAGGTATTGCTCGTCCACCGGATCGGTAGGCGAGGCCTTCTCTCCCCCCGTGAGAACAAAGGCCAACTGTTGACCGATAAAGCGATCGTATTCGCTGATCAGACCGCGCTTGAGCATATCTTCCAGAGATGCTTCAATGACCAGGCGGCCGCCTTCTCCCGGCAAAATGATGTCGCTCAGGGGCTCTGGGGGGGTATACGATTCGGCCAGTTGCAGTACCCGTTGTTTGGCTTCAAAGATGAGGTGATCGGGGTTGATCACAATCGGATCCTGGGGGTTCAGGTACCCCATGGCGATGGCTTCCGCGGCGGAACGGGAAACTTTGGCGTAGGCGATGGTTTCGAAAGCCTTCTGCACCGGCGGGAAGGGACCCATCCGCGCGGGTTGGAGCCTGGTGATGAAGTTCAACAGGATTCGCAGGGTGCCGCCGGCACCGGGAATCAGACCCACGCCCACTTCGACCGCGCCGGCATACAATTCCGCACAGGCGACCCTGCAATCCGCCGCCGCTGAAATCTCAAACCCGCCGCCCAGGGTCATGTTGTACGGGGCGCTGACGACGGGAAACGGTGCGTATTTCAACGCCTGACCCAGATCTTGAAAGGTCTTGCTCAGTTCAGCGATTTTATCCCAGGCCTGTTGCTTGATCAACTCCAGAATCATGGCCAGATTGGCACCCACCGAAAAATTCTGCGACTGACTCCCGATCACCAATCCCCGATAGCCTTGTTGAGGCACGATCCGCAGGGCCTGGCCGATCAGAGCCAGCATCTCATCGTCGATGGGATTCAGGTTGGGCTGGTATTGGCTGTGCAATGCTACCATCAATACCCCATCGCCCAGTTCCAGCAGCGTGGCACTGCCGTTTTGGGCGATGATGGGTCGGCGGCTCTTTTCGACTTCCAGAAGAATGACCCGGGGATGCTCCGGCACCACCGTGGAGCCCTTGTTTAGGGGGTCGTAGAACCGGCGTTGACCGTCCCGAAGGGTGTAAAAGGAGCTCTGCCCCCGCCGCAGCATGTCCCGAACCCACTCGGGAACGGCCTTGCCCTCCCGCTCCATCCGTTGTACGGTGGGCTCGACGCCCAGAATGTCCCAGGTTTCGAAAGGTCCAAATTCCCAGCCGAACCCCCACTTCAGGGCGTTGTCGATGTTCACCACATCGTCGGCGATTTCGGGTATCCGATGGGCTGCATAAATCAGGGTGTGGGCCAGGACCTCCCAGATGAATTGCCCTGCCGGGTCCGTAGCGAATGCCAGCGCCTTCAAACGCTCTTCGGTGCGGGGCAACCGTTTGGCTTGCTGGAAGCTCTTGAACTGAACCGGCTTGCGGGGGCGATATTCCAGGCTGTCCAGGTCGAGAACCAGAATGGCTTTGCCCGCTTTCTTATAGAATCCCTGACCGGTCTTTTGCCCCAACCATTTGCGTTGGAGCATGGTCTGTAACAAATCGGGAATCCGGAAAACTTGCCGGGATTCGTCGGCGGTGCATTTCTGGTAGGCGGTGTCGGCCACATGGGCCAGGGTATCCAATCCCACCACGTCTGCCGTACGAAAGGTGGCGCTTTTCGGTCGCCCGATCAGGGTGCCGGTCAGTGCATCCACTTCGTCTACGGTCAACCCCATCTCCCGTGCTATCCGAAGGGTTAGCATCATGCCATACACCCCGATACGATTGGCGATGAAATTGGGTGTATCCTTGGCATACACAATGCCTTTGCCCAGCACATTTTCCCCGAAGGTGACCAGGGTGTTTAACACTTCGGGCAGGGTGTCCGCCGCGGGCACGCATTCCAGCAGGTGCATGTAGCGCGGGGGATTGAAGAAATGGGTGACCATGAAGTGCTGCCGAAACGGTTTCGGGAACCCCTCCAGCATTTCCCTGATGGAGATACCGGAAGTGTTGGAGGTGACGATGGTGCCCGGCTGAAGGTGAGGCAGCAGGCGCTCGAACAGGGAGCGTTTGATATCCAGCCGTTCCACCACGGCCTCGATCACCCAGTCCACCCCGGATAAGAGGTGGAGGTGTTCATCGTAATGGCAAGGCTGGATGAGTTGAATCGATCGGGGATCATAAAAGGCGGGCGGTTTAATAGAGGCCGCCCTTTGGATGCCTTGTTCGGCTGCTTCCTGGGAGACGTCGAATGCCAGGGAGGGGATACCGGCATTGGCCAAGTGGGCGGCGATCTGGCTGCCCATCACCCCGGTACCCATCACCGCAACTGTTTTGATTTCCTTTGCCATGGTTGCTCCTCCTCTTACAAACGTTCGATGATGGTGGCGATTCCCTGGCCGGTTCCGATGCACATGGTTGCCAGTCCGATTCGGGCGTTCCGTTGTTCCAGGATGTTGAGCAGGGTGGTCAGGATGCGGGCACCGGAGCAGCCCAGCGGGTGGCCTAAGGCAATGGCACCGCCGTTGAGGTTGATCTTATTGATGTCCCAGCCCCCTTTCTGAATGACGTAAAGAGATTGCGCGGCAAAGGCTTCATTCAGTTCGATGACCTCGATGTCGTCCATGGTCAATCCGGCACGCCGAAGGGCTTTTTCGGTGGCCGGCAGGGGACCCATTCCCATCCGCGTCCAGTCCACGCCGGCAACGGCCCGAGCCAGGATGCGGGCCCGGGGTTTCAGCCCCAGCTCATCGGCCAGGCGTTGACTGACCAACAGTAATGCCGCCGCACCGATGGAAATGGGACTGCTGGTGGCCGCGGTGATGGTCCCGTCGGCCAGAAAGGCCGGTTTCAGGCTCTTGATCTTTTCGATGTCCGGTTGCCGGGGCCCTTCGTCGCGGGTGATCGTTCGGTCCTTATAACGAACGGCCACAACCTCGTTGTCGAAGCGTCCCTTTGCCCAGGCTTCCAGGGCCTTTTGATGTGACGCGATGGCGAATTCTTCCTGGGCCTCCCGACGGATCCGGCCCTCCCGGGCCAGGTTCTCGGCCGTCTCTCCCATGCCCATATAATACTGCTGCTTCATCAGCTCCCGATGGAAACTGGGATTGTACCCGCCCATGGGAACCGAAAACATGTCTTCCACACCGCCGGCAATGACGGCCTCTGCATCGCCCATACGGATGGCCGATTCGGCCTGGTGTACCGCATCCATAGAAGAGCCGCAGAAACGATTCACCACTTTGCCCCCGGTGGTTTGGGGCAAACCGGCCAGAACGGCCGCCCCCCGGGCGATAAGCATGCCCTGGGGGCCTTCGGGAAAAGCGCACCCCCAGATGACGTCTTCTATTTTCTCCCCGGGGAGTTGGGGATGGCGATCCAACAGCGCTTTGATGACCTGAGCACTGAGGTCATCCGGACGCATCCCGACCATCTGACCCTTCTTAATGCCCATGGGACTGCGCACGGCATCGACGATGACGGCGTGCAGTTGGGTGGTATTCATGGTGCCTTCTCCGTAGTTTTGAAGTATGCTTTTTTCTGGAGGCAAATGGATGAATTCGGCCTCCTGTTGTAAACGAAACCTGTTGCGGTGGTTGGGTGCGAATGGCGTGGCGGCCGTTCGCACCCCCGGTGGTTCTCGCCGTTCAACCAGCTTAGTGCGGATGGGCTTCCAGGGCTTCTCTTTGATCCGTGGATTTGGCTTTACGCGGCGGCCGGTCGTACATACCCACGATGCCCTCTTCCACCCAGGTGAATTGGTCATCCAGAATGGCACGGGCGATTTTGTATTTCAAGACGTCGTCGTTATCCCACAGGGCTTTGAACAGCTGATTCACCCGCCGGGTGGCGTTTCGGCAGAACAGGTCCGCCAGATCCACGGCGTTGCGGCGACCTTCGGCGGCTTCTTTTTTGGCCCGGCTGATGGATGCGGCCATGGCGAACAGTTCTGCGCCGATGTCCACCAGGCGAAACAGAAAGGCTTGCTTGCGTTGCAACCCCGCCTGGTGGCGCAGCATGCCGTGGAACACCTGTCGGGCCAGTTTGCGGGTGGAGCGCTCAATAAAACGCAGGTGCTTGGCCAGCTTCCCGAATTCGGCATATTTGGGCCAGCGGCTCCAGCCCAGCCAGAGCCGGGGATACCAGATGGCATAGAAACCGATGATTTTGGGCAGAGCCGCCAGTTTGGCGCCCGCACTCAGTTGGGGGTTGAGCAAGGCGCCGGCCACCTGCAGGTGCTTGTCCACCGCTTCCCGGGCAATGAAAAGGTGCAGAATTTCACTGGAACCTTCAAAAATCCGATTGATGCGAAAATCCCGCATGGCCCGTTCCACCGGAATGGGACGTTCCCCCCGTCCGGCCAGGGAATCGGCGGTTTCGTATCCCCGACCGCCCCGAATTTGCAGGGCGTCGTCGACAATGTCCCAGCCGACTTCGGTGTTGTACATCTTCGCAATGGCCGCTTCTAAACGAATGTCGAATCCATGATCCAGCAAAGCGGTGCTGATGTCGGCCACCGCCTCTAAGGCGAACGTATTGGCCGCCATGTCCGCCAGTTTGTGGGCGATGGCTTCGTGTTTCCCCACGGGTTGACCCCATTGAATTCGGTCCTGCGACCAGCGCCGGGAAACTTCCAGCATGGCCTTGGCGCCGCCCACGGCCGTGGTAGGGATGGTTAACCGACCCGAATTCAGGGTGATCAACGCCAACTTTAAACCCTTGCCTTCTTTCCAGAGCAGGTTCTCCCTGGGCACCTTGACATTGTGAAAAGAAATGACCCCGTTCTCGATACCCTTGAGCCCCATAAAGGTACAGCGATGCTCAACGTGCACGCCTTCCCACTGGGTTTCCACGATAAAGGCGCTCAGCTTACCCGTCTCTTCGTGACGGGCGATGACAATCAGGTAATCGGCGATGGTTCCGTTGGTGCACCAGAGTTTGGTACCGTTCATGATATAATGTTGACCATCGTCGGAAAGCCGCACCGATGTGGTCAGGTTGGCGGGATCGGAGCCCACTTCGAGTTCCGTCAGGGCAAAGCCGGATACCGCCCCCTGGGCCAGGGGCGGCAGGTATTTTTTCTTTTGCTCTTCCGTGCCGAATAGTTGCAGCGGTTGGGGAACGCCGATGGACTGATGGGCCGAGAGCAGCGCCGTCAGGCTACCGTCCTGGCTGGTCACCAGTTTCATAATCTGATTGTACTCGGCCTGAGAAAATCCCAGCCCCCCATACTCCTTTTTGATTTTCATTCCAAAGGCACCCATCTCCGCCAGGCGTTTCCGGATGTGCTCGGGTACCCGGCCCTGCCGGTCAATGGCTTCGGAATCCACCTCATGGAGTAAAAAATCTTTCATTTGGCGGTAAAATTCCTGGAATTCCGGACGATCGACCCCTTTCGGTTTGGGGAAGGGATGGATCAGATCGAAGCGGAATTTGCCCAGAAACAGCTCCCTCAGGAAACTGGGCTTATCCCATTTGGTTTCGCGGGCTTCTTCGGCCACCCGCAGGGCTTCTTCTTCAGAAGCATGTTTTCCGACCACGTTGTTTCCTGCCATGATGCTTCTCCTGAGTTAAGTCACAATTGATTTAATGTTGCTTTGTCGTTGTTGCCGGGTCATGAGAACGGATGACCGCCCACCGCTCGGCACCGATGACCACCCTCTGGTCGCCAAAGCCGAGTCTATCAATCATCTTCATAATCGTTACCCCCGGTGTAAACATGAATGCTGTGATACCCCTCGGCGATTTCAGAAACCGTTTATCCGGATCACCGTGCCTGGTGATTGGTGATGCCTTCCAGGATGATGGTTAAGAGGGTCTCTGCCGTGGCTTTGAGGTCAAATCGATGTTTATCCGCCATCCACTGGAGCAACAGGCCGTCCCCCGCGGCGATAATGGCAGAGGCCACAAATTCGGTGTTATGAGGTCTGAATATCCCTTTGTGAATCCCCTCTTCCAGAATAGGAATGGTCAGGTCTCGGAATTCCTGGTAACGATTGCGGATATCCAGGGTGATGTTATCGGCGTTGTCTTTATTGCGAATGGCGTAGGCCCAGAAATCCAGCAGAATTTCCGCAAAATCTTCGATTTGCATGGTGGTGACGTCCAGGTAGGCCAGAAAACCGGTTCGAATCTTTTGGGGTGGGTCCAGATGTTCATCGATTTGGGAAACCATCATGGCCTTGATCTTGCGCAGTAGATACTCGAAGGCGGATTGAAAGAGTTGTTCTCGGCTGTGGAAGTATTCATAGATGGTGCCTTTTCCGATGCCGGCGGCGCGGGCCACGTCGGCCATTTTGGTCTCGGTGACGCCTTTTTCGGCGAACACCCGCATGGCGGCGCGCAGGATTTCTTTGCGCTTGGCGTCTTTGTCGACGATTTTGGGCATGGGCGGTCCGGTTGTTTTGCGCTCGAATTTGACCGACCATTCGGTCAGAATCAATATAATCGAAACATTCCCCCCGAACAATAGAAATCTGCGAAAATCGGTCGCCGATGAAGAAAACCAAACCGACACCCGCTGTCGCCGATGCAAGAAAGGTTCCCCCGGCTGCGGGGCTATCGGCGCGGGGAGCGTTTGCCGTTCTGGTATTCTTCGAAGGGATTGTATCGGTTGGTGATAGGAAAGCGCCGGTCTTTACCGAAGGCCCGGTGTGTGATCTTGATGCCCGGGGCCCCCTGACGCCGTTTATACTCGCTGCCGTCCACCAGGCGAATCACCTGTTGCACCGTCCGGGGATCAAAACCTTGACTGATGATCTCTTCGTAGGAAAGGTCGCGCTCCACATACGCTTCCACGATGGGGTCCAGCAGTTCATAGGGGGGTAGGGCGTCGGTGTCCTTCTGCCCGGGGCGTAATTCCGCTGACGGCGGCTTGCTGAGGATCGATTCCGGAATAAGGGCCCTTCCGGCCAGCCGGTTCCGATAGCGGGCCAATTCGTACACTAAGGTCTTGGGAACATCTTTGATGACCGAAAACCCTCCCACCATGTCTCCGTAAAGGGTGCAATACCCCACGCTGATTTCGCTCTTGTTCCCCGTGGATAATACCAGCCACCCGAATTTATTGGAAAGGGCCATCAGCAGGTTTCCCCGGATGCGGGCTTGCAGATTTTCCTCGGTAATGTCCATGGGCAAATCTTTCAAATAAGGTTGCAACTGTTCCAGGAAGGCCCGATACAGGGGGGTGATGGGGATTTCGTAATGCTGAACACCCAGGTTTTGCACCAGTTGCCGGGCGTCTTTCAGGCTTTGTCGGCTGGTGAATTCGCTGGGCATCAGCACCCCTATCACGTTGTCTTTCCCCAGAGCATCGACGGCAATGGTGGCCACCAAGGCGGAATCGATTCCCCCGGAGATGCCCAGAAGCACCTTGTGGAAGCGATTTTTCTGGACGTAATCCCGTAGCCCCAGCTTCAGGGCTTCGTAGACTTCGGCGGTTTTTTCCGGGAATTCGGCCCGGAGGGTCTGGATGGCCGGTTTGCTTTTCCCGGAGGTGGGGCGATTGGGCAGGGGAATGTGCCGGATGATTTTATCTTCCGGGATGAACAGCTTTTCTTTACGCCGCCTGGGATCATGCAGCCGCCGATTGAACACGTTGTCCGGATGCAGATCGGCCACGATCAGGCTTTCCTGAAACGGCGGGGCGTGGGCGATCAGATCGCCTTCTTCGGAGATGATGAAACTGTTGCCGTCGAACACCAGTTCGTCCTGGCCACCAACCAGATTCACGTAGGCCACAATAACGTCGTTGTCTTCCGCCCGCACCGCCATCATGCGAAAACGATTTTCTCCTTTCCCCACCACGTAGGGAGAGGCCGAGATGTTAATCACAATCTCGGCATTGCCATACAGGGCCTGGTCCCGCGTGGGACCCCCAGGGTACCAGATATCTTCACATATGTTGATTCCCAAACGAACGTCCTGAAAGAGAAATACCGGCAGTTCCGTTCCGGCCTGAAAATAACGGTCTTCGTCGAATACGCCGTAGTTGGGGAGAAAATGTTTGTGGTACACCCCGGCCAGCACGCCACGATGCAATACCCCGGCGGCATTGAATATGTCGTCCTGGCGATCCACAAATCCGACAATGATCGTAATGTCTTTGCTATAAGGCAGGAGTTTCTGGAGGTAATCCAGATTATCGTCAATGAATTCCGGTTTGAGCAGCAAATCCTCTGGGGGATATCCTGGAATCACCATTTCCGGGAAGGCTACAATGTCGGCTCCCAGTTTGGCCGCTTTTTTCACGTAGGCCACAATTTTTTTGAAATTGCCCTCCAGGTCTCCCACGGTGGGATTGATCTGGGCCAGCGCCAGGCGTAGCCGTCTCATAAGCAATCCTTAAGTTTAATGGTCCGCTGGAAGTTACATTTTCCAATCCCCTTACGCAAGGCTTAAGCCAGAGAATGGGGGCGGCGGGGCTACGCCGTCGGCCGGTAGGGGAGCATTCCCGGGTGTCGTTCGCCCCACGTCCGGAAAACAGCGCCGAGGCAAAGTACATCTCGGCTTGTGTTTACCCGGCTTTGCCTCTAATTTTGCATTCGGCAAAAAGTCCGCGGGAGGCCGTCGTTGCAAATTCCTGGAAAACACCTCCGGAGGCTGCTTTTTCTATGGGGATGGGTGCTCGGTCTAATGGGAATCGCCGGCTGCGCTTATAAAGTGGCCCCCGGGGGCGGGCCGGAAGACAAGTCCCCTCCGGAAGTGGTCTTCTCCTTTCCTCAACCGGATTCCACGGGGGTGCAGGATCTTTCCACCATCGAGCTCCGGTTCAACGAAGCCGTGAATCCGGCCTCCTTTCTGGATCAGGTATGGATCATCCCCCGCATCGAGGAGGGGTTTACGTTGCAGTGGAAGGGGGGCAAAAGGCTTCGGATCCATCTCCTGGAGCCCTTGAAGGAGGATCAGACGTATGTATTGATTCTGGGCACCGGGGTTCAAGACTTGCGCGGGAATGGCCTGAAGGAACCCTTCGTTCTGGCGTTTTCCACCGGTTCCCGGATCGATCGGGGAATCATTCGCGGCAGGGTATACGGCCGACGGGCGCGCAATGCCTTTATTTTTGCCTATCCGGATTGGTGGGGACCGGATTCGCTGCCTTTTTTTTCCCGGCAGGCCCCTTACTTTACCCAACCGGGGGAAAAGGGCAATTTCGAGCTTCGGTATTTAAAACATTCCAGCTACCTGGTCGTTGCCGTCGAAGATCAGGACGGCGATGGGAAGTATTCCCCCATGCGGGACCGCATCGGTTTTCCGCCCTTTCGGGTGGTGGTGGACAGTGTCCGGCCGGCGGCCCCACCGATCTATTTTTATTTCATTCGGGAAGACACCCTGGCTCCGCGGATGCTTCGGGTGGATACGCTCCATCGGCGCCTGCTGAAACTGATTTTCAGCAAGTCCATTGTTTTGGAAAAAAACGCCGGTGCCCGCATCATCGATTCGCTTTCCGGAAAACCCCTCTCCCTGCGGTATATGGACCGCAATCCCCAACAATCTCGGGAATTACTGCTCTATACCGATCCCCAGCAGGCCCGCATCTATCGGGCTGAAGTGTGGGGAGTCCAGGACAGTCTGGGGCGTCGGGTGGAGGGAGACACGGTGTTTTTTCGTTTCCGGGGCAGTGTCCAGGGGGATACCACCACACCCCGGATATTGAAGCGGGTGCCCCGGGACGGCGAACAGCAGGTTCCCTATCGGACAAGCATTCAGCTTTTGTTCAATCTCCCGGTCGATACCTTCAGCCTGCGCCAGGCTTTTCGGCTCCTGGATGAGGATAGTGTACCCGTGGCGGGGACCTGGGACTGCTCTTCCTGGTTGGTACCCCGGTTCCATCCGGAAAAGCAGCTGAAAAAAAATACCCGTTACACCATCAGGCTGGATCTCCACGCGCTTCGAACCATTTTCGGCCGGGCATTTGGCGATTCCCTGCAGGTTGGTTCCTTTCGGACCTGGGATTGGGCGGATCTGGGTGAGATCGAAGGAACCCTTGACATGCCGGATTCACTCATGCCGTATCCGGTATGGATCGAGGTGCATCCCTTAAACCGGGAAAGCGTGCTGGACCAAGTGATGGCCCGGGAGGGACGCTTTTTTATTCCTTTTCTACCGGATGGCCGCTATCGGTTGCGGGTTTTTGTGGATCGCAATCGCAACCGACGTCTGGATCTGGGCGGGAGCCGCCCCTTTCGATTTGCCGAACCCTTCTTCTGGGTTCCCGACACCATCCAAGTGAGAAAACGCTGGACGACGCAGGGCATCGAGGTGCGCTGGCGTTAGTCCGGCCTTTGCCACTCTGGCAGTGGTCTTTGGGTTAACAATTAGGAGGAGGAACGGGTCGTGTGGGTTCCTTTTGTCAAAATGCATGGTGCGGGAAATGATTTTATTATCATCGACAACCGCACCGGTTTGTTCCGGGGGGACGAATATCCGCTGTTTCGGCATCTTTGCCATCGGCGGTGCGGCATCGGCTCGGATGGCCTCATTCTCATCGAAACCGGCCGGGGTAGCCATTTTCGGATGAAATTTTTCAATCCCGATGGCTCTCCGGCGGACATGTGTGGAAATGGTTCACGCTGCGCCATCTATTTCGCCCACAGCCTGGGCCTGGTTCCCCGCAAGGGGATCACCTTCGAAATCGCGGGAAAGATCTATCGAGGAGAATTTGTGAGTGATCGGGTCATCCGACTGACCATGCAACCCTATCGGCCGCTCACTCCGAAAACGGATTTAAAAGAGGTATTGAAGGGGGAGTTCCCCGACGCCATTTGGGTCGAAACCGGGGTGCCCCACCTGGTCGTGCTTACCCGGGCGGAGATGAGCCACCGGAAGCTGATGGCCACGGCGCCGGGCATGCGCTATCATCCGGCCTTCCAGCCCATGGGAACCAATGTGAATTTTGCTCGGGTTGAAGCGGAAGGGGTACTCCGGGTCCGCACCTATGAACGGGGTGTGGAAGACGAGACGCTTTCCTGCGGAACGGGCGCCGTGGCCTGTGGTATTTACGCCTGGGAACGTTTGGGTTGGAAGGGGCCGGTGGTAGTGAAATATCCGGGCGGCACACTGGAAGTGGACCGGGATGCCCGTGAGGGGGTGGTATTTCTCACCGGACCGGTGATGCCGGTTTTCCAGGGACGCTTCCAGGTGGAGGCTTTTCAGTCCGATGAAGCGCAATTGGCCTGATCGATGCCCCCCCGGTATCCGAAATTCAGGAGGGAACCATGGCACTGGAAAAGAAACAGATCGCCGACATTTTACGGGAAATGGCCGTGCTGATGGAATTGAAGGGTGACAATCCTTTCAAGGTGCGTGCTTACGAAAACGCTTCCCGAATTATTGAGGGACTTTCTGAGGACCTGGAGGTTTTGGTACAAAGTGGGGAGCTGGTAAAGATCAAGGGCATTGGTTCGGGTATTGCGGAAAAAATTCAGCTGTTGCTGGAAACCGGCCGATTGCCGGAATACGAGGCATTGAAAAAGGCCATTCCCCAGGGCTTGATTGAGATGCTGAAAATTCAGGGCATGGGGCCCAAAAAGATTAAGGCGGTGTGGGAACGTCTGGGCATTACCAGCGTGGGGGAACTGGAATATGCCTGCCGGGAAAACCGCTTGGTGGACCTTCCTGGATTTGGTCGGAAAACCCAGGAGAAAATTCTTCAGGGCATCGAGATGCGCAAAAAATTCAAAGCGCGGCATCTCATTTCCGAAGCGCTGGTGGAGGCGGAAAGGTTGTATGAGGCCGTTAAAGCTTTTCCCGGGGTTATTCGCGGCCAGATCGCCGGCAGCCTGCGTCGCTGGAAGGAGACCATTAAAGATATCGATATTCTGGTCAGTGCCCGGGACGAAGACCGCCTGCCGATTATGAACCGCTTTACTTCCCTGCCCGGGGTGGAAACGGTGACGGCCAAGGGAGAAACCAAATCCAGCGTGGTGTTGCAAAGCGGCATCAACGCCGATTTACGCATTGTTTCCGATGCCCAATTTCCCTACGCCCTGCATCATTTTACCGGCTCCAAAGCACACAACATTGCCATGCGGGAATATGCCGGCTCCCTGGGGCTGAAGATGAATGAGTATGGATTGTTTCGGGGGCGGGAAAACATCCATTGTCGCGACGAAGCGGATATTTTTCAGGCCCTGGGGATGGATTTTATCCCGCCGGAACTGCGCGAACATTTTGGGGAGATTGAAGCCGCATTGAATCATCAAATTCCGCGCCTCGTCGAAATATCCGACCTGCGGGGCATGATTCATGTCCATTCCCATTACAGCGATGGTGTGAACAGCATCGAAGACCTGGCCCGGGCCTGTCAGGCTTTGGGCTACGAATACCTGGTCCTGTGTGACCACTCCAAAGCCACCTATTACGCCAATGGATTGGATGAGGAACGGGTCGCTCAACAGCACGCCGAAATCGATGCCCTCAATGCCCGGCTGGACGGCTTTCGCATCCTGAAAGGCACGGAATGCGACATCTTGCCCGATGGATCGCTGGATTATTCCGATGATGTGCTCGCCCGTTTCGACGTGGTCATTGTCAGCATTCACAGCCGATTCAACATGACCGAGGAGGAGGCCACCCGACGCATCATCAGGGCCATGGAAAATCCCTATGTCACCATCCTGGGTCATCCCACGGGCCGGTTGCTGCTGGGCCGGGATGGGTATCCGGTGGACCTGGTGCGGGTCATTGATGCTGCGGCCGATCTGGGAGTGGCCATAGAGTTGAATGCCAATCCTCACCGGCTGGATCTGGATTGGCGCTATTGCAAATACGCCCGGGAAAAAGGTGTGAAAATCGCTATCGGGCCGGATGCCCACCGTCTGGAAGGATTGGCCGATATGCGTTATGGAGTGGGCATCGCCCGAAAAGGCTGGCTCCGCAAAGAAGACGTGTTGAATACCGTTTCGGCGGATGAACTGCTCGCTTTTGCCCGGCGCCGCCGGCCCTGACGTGAGGGGCGAATCCCGAAAGGGTATGGTCCCCAACCCGCACCCGAACAACTCGCCGGGCCTCGGAACCATCCCTCAGGGCCTTCCCCATGGGGTTTATTGCTCGTTCCCCCGCACACCACGGCCACATCCGGGGCTGTTTGACCGCTCCATCGCCATCGTCGCCCCTCGTCCGAGACCGCCCCTGTACGACCCAATCCCCTGGATGCGGGGTTGTACCGATTGGGACATCAGTTTGCCAGGGTCAGCCGATCCCCCACATTCAATAACAGCACCCGATCTCCCAATACCCGGTACATGTGCAACATGGCGTAAAAACCGGTGCAATGCAGGGGAACAACGTACCGGGGATTGAGCATGGCCAGTCCGCTGACAATCTTCTGAATTTTTTCCATGGGCGCGTGAGCCAGGTGCATACCGCCCATAATGGCATAGATACGATCGCTATCCATTTGTCGCAGTGCATGCTTAACCGTATTCACCACGCCTCGATGGGCACATCCCAGGAGGATGATCAAACCCTGGCGGGTTTGGAGGAGCAAAGCCTGGTCATCGTTTAATTCGTCGTGGATGTAGCTTTCCAGTACCCGTTCCTGGTAGGACTCGTCCAGGGATTCATAGTCGGTGATCCGGTGAATTTCCCCGGTGGTCTGGATCGAGTCGCTGAATTTATGAGGATTGGTTTTGAAGACGAAAATGGCGCCCAGGCGTTTAAGTTCATCTTCCTCGTGACTGATCCCGATGAACATGCGTTCCCCGTTGATCAGACGAAATTTTTTGTGAAACAAGTTGGGGTGACAAAGAACTTCGGCCTTGCCAAATTTCTTCAGATAGTAGTATAATCCATTGGTGTGGTCGTAGTGACCGTGGCTCAGAATAATACTATTGAGGTTGGCCAGATTGATGCCTAAATGTTCGGCGTTGTGCAGAAAAGCATTGGTTTGTCCCGTGTCGAACAAAAAATTTCCTTCCGGAGTTTCGATATGGAAACACAGACCCTGCTCGGCGATTAAAGAGGGATTGGTCACCCGATTCTCCGTCAAAATGGTGATGGTTACTTTCTCCAGCATGGCGGTTTGCCCCCTCAGAAATATTTGGCCATAGATTTTACAAAAATTTTCTATTTATTTAAATCGTTTTGTAAAACTGGGGTTTCGGCGTTGGACAGTGACTTCTTGAAAAATTCCTGGATTTTTATTATCGGGTTTGCCCTGCAGGGGGAACCCATGCTGATTCTCTGGCTGCTTTATTTTTATGGCCATCCGGTGTATTGGGGGGTGATATTCGGTATTGCCTTATTCATGTCTTATTTCACGGGTGTGGTGTATTATGTGCTGGGTAGATGGGCGCCCCAATTGGGCCGGCTGGACAAATGGTTGAATAAGTATCAGGATAAATTTTCTTCTCGTATTCCCCGGCGGATGCCCGGACTGTTTCTAATCGCCATGAAATTTTTGTACGGTTTACGAAATCCCCTGGCCATTTACCTCGGCTATGTCCGATTTCCGGCAGGGCTGTTCTTGTTCTGGACTTTCTGGGGAACCCTGTTGTGGCTGGCCCTTTACTTTGCCGGCGTATACCTGATGGGGCTCTATTTTCACAAAGTGATTCAAACATATCGGTATGCCCTGTGGTATGTTTATGGTACCCTGCTGGTGATATGGAGCGGTTTTCAATTTAAAAAAATGTGGAAGAAGCGATCGTCGAATGATTTGGGAGGAGCATCATGAGGCAGACTCTTTTCGCCTGCATGGTTCTGGCAGTTACGCTTTCTGCCCAATCGCTGTTGAACCACTGGCGTGAGTTGCAGGTGGGAATTTTGCCCACCGGCACCTGGAATGCCATTACCGATGTTCCCGGCGTTCGGGTGGGGCAGGTGACCCTCTGGGAGGGGGAGGACTGCCGCACAGGGGTGACGGTCATTCTTCCCCATTCGGGCAATCTGTTTCGGGAGAAGGTACCGGCCGCCGTTTATGTCGCCAATGGATTCGGAAAACTGATGGGCATCTCCCAGATAGAAGAACTGGGCGTGATAGAAACCCCCATTGTTTTGACCAATACTCTGAGTGTGCCCGACGCGGCTCGAGGGGTCATCGATTTTGTGTTACAACAGCCGGGTAACGAAGAGGTACGTTCTGTGAATCCCGTCGTGGGAGAAACCAACGATGGTCGTCTGAACAATATTCGGGCCCGGTATGTCAGGCCGGAACATGTGTGGCGGGCCATCCGTGAAGCGCGTTCGGGGCCCGTTGCGGAGGGCAATGTGGGAGCGGGCACCGGCACGGTTTGTTTTGGGTTTAAAGGGGGAATTGGAACGGCTTCCCGAAAGCTACCGTCCGCTTTGGGGGGCTACACCGTGGGGGTGTTGGTGCAAAGCAATTTCGGGGGTATCCTGCAGATCAATGGAGCGCCGGTGGGGTTGGAATTGGAACAGTACTACCTGAAAAACCGTATCCATCCCCAACACGATGGATCCTGCATGATGGTTGTGGCCACCGATGCCCCCTTAAATGCCCGACAGTTAAAACGGCTGGCCAAACGGGCCGTTTATGGGTTGGTGCGAACCGGTGGTATTTCTTCTCACGGCAGCGGAGATTACGTTATCGCCTTTTCCACTCGGAATCGGTTGACCCACCCGGTACCCGGACTCGAAGTGGAGCGGACCCTTCTGGCCGATGAACACCTGACCCCATTGTTTCAGGCGGTAATCGAGGCTACGGAGGAAGCCATCTATCATTCCCTGTTTGCGGCAAAGACCCTCACCGGATATCGGGGGCGACGGGTGGAGGCCTTGCCGTTGGAGAGGGTGGAGGCCATCTTAAAACAGTATAATGCGTTGCGTTATCGAAAATAAATTCCGGAACCTGTTTTGACGTCGGGGGAGTATATTGAGGCATTGTGAGAAGGGGTTACCGGAAAAACCAGAGCCAATGAAACGATCATTTTCCTTAAGATATTGTCCCGTAGGGGCGGTGAGCGAGATCGGAGCGTCGGCCCATTACGTACAGTTTGACCGCTGGGGGGTTTTGCTGGATGCAGGGCTGGATCCGCATCGCGCGACGCAGGATGGAGTGCCTGCATACGATGCATTAAGCAACCATCCCGTCAACGCCATCCTGGTTACCCATGCGCATCTGGATCACATGGGGAGCCTGCCGGTGGCCCTGCAGCACTTTCCCAACGCCCGGGTGTACATGACCCCGGCCACCGCCGAACTCACCGAAGTCATGCTTCGGCACTATCTGCAGGTTCAGCGCAAACAGGCCGCGGAACAATGGCAAGCTTACCGCCCCCTGTACACGGAAGAGTATCTGGATATGATTCGCTACCTGTTTCAAAGCTTTCCTTACAAAACACCTTTCGGGTTGCATGGTTATGAAGAAAGTGGCCTGCGCTTTACTTTTTACGATGCCGGTCATATCCTGGGTTCGGCCGGGGTATTGATTGAATGGAAACGGCGGCGCCTGTTCTATACCGGCAATGTTCGGTTATCCTCCCAATTCATCTTAAAGGGAGCCCGGCTGCCGGATGCCGTGGATATTCTGATCACCGAGGCCACTTACGGAGCCGATGATCGGGCCGAGACCATAAAGCGCGGTGCCGAGATCAAGCGATTTGCCGGACGGCTGTCCGAACGGTTGAAATTGGGTGGGGTGGTATTGTTGCCGGTTTTTGCTTTGGGACGCACCCAGGAAATGTTGATGTTGCTACACCGGTTGCGACAGAAAAATCGAATTCCCGCGGTACCGATATATGTGGCCGGGTTTGGATTGGCCATTAACCGCCTGTATGACCGCATGCTTCATAAGATATATCCCCAATACCGTCACGGTCAGTTGCGGACCATTACCTTCGGCCGCTGGCGTGCAAGACGCCGGTTAAACGGTCCGGCCATTCTGATATCCACGTCTGGGATGTTATTGCCCGGTTCCGCATCCTTTGGTTTTGCCCGCCAGCTGGCGGAGGATGCCCGGAATGCCATCTTTTTTGTGGGATATGCCGATCCCGAAACCCCCGGTGGACTGTTGCGCGACAAACGATTCGATACCCTGCAGCAACTGTTTGGGCTCCCCCGATTGAACTGTAGCGTCGAAGTGTTTCACTTTTCCGCCCATGCACATCGTGGAGAGTTGTTGAAACTGGTTCGCCGCATGAACCCGTCCTGTGTCGTCCTGACCCACGGGGAGAAACCCGCCTTGGAATGGATGGCCCGCCATATCCCGGAAGTGGCGCCGCAATCCCGCATCTTAATCCCCGAAAGCGGACAATGGTACGCTTTATAGGGAACGCTTTCTTTCCCGGAAAGGGCTGAATCCCGGCCTTTGGGGCCCGGCCCTTTGGCAGACGGCTTCGGGGGCATTGGGGCGGGGAACGCTCCTTGCCGCACGGGGCCGATTTTTGCACACCTTGCATTATCGAGGGTGGGATTTTATATTAGCCCACGGTTAAAGGCGATAAGTGAAAGGAGTACAAGATGCGAACGGAAACGTTTGTGGTGGAGGGCATGACATGTAACCATTGCGCCCAGCACGTGCAGAAGGCCCTGGAAGGGGTGGCGGGGGTCCAGCAGGTTCAGGTGTCCCTGGAAAAGGCGAATGCCGTGGTCACCTACGAGGAGAGTCAATTCGATTTTGCAGCGGCGCGCAAGGCGGTGGAAGAGGCCGGATATCGGCTTTCCCGCAGTGCCGGATGACCGGCGCCAATGAACGAAATCGCCCCCGGAGGCGTTTGGGGAATAAGAACGAAATCAGGAATGAATCGTTATGATCCGGGAATTTTTTAAAGCCAAAATTCATCGGGCGACCATTACCCAGGCGGACTTGAATTACGAGGGATCGTTAACCGTCGATGCGGACTTGCTGGATGCCGCCGGTATTGCCGTGCACGAGAAAGTCGAAATTTACAACATCAGCAATGGAGCCCGTTTTTCGACCTATGTAATCCCCGGAGAACGGGGTAGTGGGGTCATTGGTCTCAATGGTGCCGCGGCGCGCCTGGGCAGCGTGGGCGATAAAATCATTATTGTCAGCTATTGCCTGCTCCGAGAAGAAGAAATCCCCCGGCATCATCCGGTTGTGGTGTTGGTGGGAGAAAAGAATTCAATCAAAGAAGTCCGCAAATATTAACACCGGAGTGTTATCGACTTAAAAAACTTATCCTCCTTCAGGGAATAAGGGTGGCGGGGAATGGCCACCAAAATCCCCATCCAGCAACCTATCAATTGGTTCCTTACCGGGAAGTTTTATCAATACCCGTTGATTTTTTCAGGCTTTTTGCTTTTCAGGGATAAGATTCTGGACGCCCTGCGGGATCCGCCTTAGCGATGATTTTCAGGTTAATCATTGTTTCGGAACGGCTTTTTATTAAATTTCTGTATTGGCTGTCGGTCCTGAGAATATCGCGGTTTAAGGCAGAGGTGAGGGGCAAGTTGAAAGATTTTTGGAACCACATTGTGGTTTGCTGGAAACGGTTCGATGAATTTATCGATCATTTCTTTTTCCGCTTCCGGGCCACCGAGCACACCTTCATGGTGATCATGGCCGTTATTATCGGCCTGGTGGGTGGTTTTGGTGCCGTTGGTATTCAATTTTTAATCAAGGTGTTTCAAAAGATTTTCTGGGGGAACTGGGATTTTTCTCTGGAATACGTCAAGACTTTGCCCCTGTATATCAAACTATTGGCACCGGCCGTCGGGGGCGTTTTTGTCGGGGGGATTGTCTATTACTTTGCCCGCGAAGCGAAGGGCCACGGGGTGCCTGAGGTAATGGAAGCCATAGCCCTGCGTAACGGTGTCATTCGTCCCCGCGTGGTGATCGCAAAATTGTTGGCCTCTTCTATTTGCATTGGTTCCGGGGGATCGGTGGGACGAGAGGGTCCGGTCATCCAGATTGGGTCTTCGATTGGCTCCACGGTGGGGCAATTTTTGCGGGTGAATCCGAAACGGATGAAGATATTGGTGGCCTGTGGCGCCGCTGCCGGCATCGCCGCGGCCTTCAATGCCCCCGTAGCCGGTGCCCTCTTCAGTGTAGAGGTCATTTTGGGCGATTTTGGTGTGCCGCAGTTCAGCCCCATTGTCATTTCCTCGGTCATGGCCACCGTCGTGTCCCGTCACTTCCTGGGCGATTTTCCCGCCTTCGAAGTACCCTCCTATGAGCTGGGAACGCCCACCGAACTGATTTTTTACGTGGCCCTGGGGCTCGTCGCCGGCCTGATTGCCCTGCTGTATATTCATACCCTGTATCGGTTCGAGGATTTCTTCGAGGAGTTGAACATTCATCCGGTGTTGAAAACCACGATAGGAGGCTTGATTATCGGTGTTCTGGGAGTGTTCATCCCCAATATTTATGGGGTGGGTTACAATTCCATGAACATGGCCCTGCATGGAGAGATGGTAATTGGCACCATGTTGATGTTGATTTTTGTGAAGATTCTGGCCACGTCCATCAGTCTGGGCTCCGGGGGGTCGGGAGGCGTGTTTGCCCCCTCGCTGTTTATCGGAACCATGACCGGGGGCGCCTTTGGAATCCTGATTAACCACCTTTTCCCGTTCACCTCTTCTCCGGGGGCCTATGCCCTGGTGGGCATGGGGGCTTTGGTCGCCGGAGCCACCCACGCGCCCATTACGGCGATCCTGATCATCTTCGAAATGACCAACGATTACAAATTGATCCTTCCCCTGATGATCGCCAGCGTGATCGCCACCCTTCTTACCACCAAGTTGAAGAAGGAATCGATTTATACCTTAAAACTCTTGCGCCGGGGTATCGATCTGTTCCGGGGACGGGAAATCAATGTGTTGCGCTCCATCCCCGTGCGGGAAGTCATGCGTGGTGACCCGGTGATCATCCAGGCCAACATGAGTTTTAAAAAGTTAATGAACCTGCTGGTGAACAGTCCGCACACCCAATTTTTTGTGGTGGATTTCAACAACCGGTACGCGGGAGCGGTCTCCTTAAATGAGGTGCGGCACGCGCTTCAGGATGAAGAATATGTGGCCGATCTATTGATCGCTCACGACCTGGTGAATCCCAATGTGCCCACCCTGAAGCCTTCCGACACCCTCGACGCCGTAATGAAAATCTTTGGTCGGCTGGACGTGGAGGAATTGCCCGTGGTGGAGGAGAACGAACCGCATAAAATTATTGGAGCGGTCTTTTATAAGGATGTCATTGAAGCTTACAATCGGGAGATCTTGAAGCGGGACCTGGTGGAAGAGATGAGCTTCTCGATCAAATTGCTGGAAAAACATCGTCAGATTCCCTTTCTGGACGGGTATGCCATGGCCGAAATTCCTGTGCCCTTGAGTTTTGTGGGCCGAACCCTGCAAGAGCTGAACATTCGGGCCCGTTTCGGCGTTAATGTGATTATGATAAAACGGCGTCAGGACGGCCAGAAAGAGGTGGAGATCGTACCCCGTCCCGATGAAGTCATTCAAATGGGGGATGTGCTGATCGCCGTGGGACGGGAAAAAGACCTGGAAGTGATGCGGCATATATAAATGAAACGATTAAAGTCCTTTACCATTCGGAGCCCGGAGGGGCGCAAGCAGCGGATCGAAGTGATATACGAGGATGAGCACCTGGTGGTGATCAACAAACCGCCTGGCCTGCGGGTGATTCCCGACCACTGGAACCCGGATTTACCCAATCTGTGGCGGTTGCTGCAGGACCGCTATCACAAACTGGATCCCCAACCCGGACGATCGGTATGGGTGGTGCATCGGATCGATGCGCCCACCAGCGGTGTGGTGGTCTTGGCCAAAACCGCGGAAATGCACCGCGGATTAAGCCTGCTTTTTGAAAAGAACCGGATGGAAAAAACATACCTGGCCATCGTTCGTGGGGAGCCCCCCGCCGATCTGGGGACCATCGACCTCCCTGTACAACAGCACCCCACACGTAAATCGTACGTCATGGTTCACGAAAAAGGGAAACCTGCCGTTACCGATTACCGAATAAAAGAGAAGTTTCAGCACTTTTGTCTATTGGAGGTAAGGCCCCGCACCGGTCGCACGCATCAAATTCGGGTACACCTGCAGGCAGTGGGTTGTCCCCTGGCCGTGGACCCCCTTTACGGAGAAACCTCTCGCATTCATATTGCCGATCTCAAACGGGTAAGCAGGAAACATGCGGGTGAAGGGGAAGAGCCCGCACCATCGCTGATGCAGCGGCTTTCCCTGCATGCCTATCGGTTGATCTTCACCGATCCTTTGTTCGGCACCGTTCGTGAGTTTGAGGCCCCGGTTCCCAAGGATTTTCTGGCTTTGCTGAAGGCCTTACGCAAGTGGGACGCCCGGCCTCCCCATGAAAAGGTGGCAGACCTGCTGCCCCATGGAGGAAAATCGACCTGAACACCGATCCGTTTCCTTCTGGCCGATGGTTCTGATCCATCCCGTCGAATAAGTTCTTCGCCATAGCCACGGTGGTAAAACGGCTGACCGAACGAGTGCTCCGACCGGGAACAACCGTTTCGAAACCCCGTACCGCAACGGCTGCCGGCAGCGTGGGAATCGCCGTCAGCCTGAGTGGGATGGCTGCTGAAAGGGTTAGCAAGATAGAACCTGGTTTTTCCTCTGGATACGGGCGGCGACCCGTTCCCTCCCGGAGGGATGAATGAGAAACCGCCCGGGGTTTGCTCTGGATTTTCGTAAAATGATATATTAAACTACAGGGCAAGATGAACAGTTGGAACACGTTCAAACGCTGCTGGGGGATGCTCCTCTTGCTGCTTGTGGCCGGGGAATTTTCCCGCGTGCAGGGGCAGTGGTTTTATTTTGGGCGGAATAAGGTGCAGTATACCGAATTCCGCTGGCATATCCTGAAAACGCGCCATTTCGATATTTATTATTATCCCGAAATGGAAGAGTTGGCCGAACAGGGGGCCTTTTTTGCAGAACAGAGCTACAAATATCTGGAAAATAAATTCAACTTCACCATTCGTCGGCGGATTCCCCTGATCTTTTACAGTTCTCATCTGCATTTTCAACAGACGAATGTGACCCCGGGCTTTATTCCCGAGGGCGTGGGGGGCTTTTTTGAGTTCCTGAAGGGTCGAGTCGTGATTCCGGCGAACGGCAGCCTGAATCAGTTTCGTAAGGTCATCCAGCACGAACTCGTTCATGTGTTTATGCATAGTAAAGTCTATTTTGCCAATAAAGAGCATGGCCGTTACGATGCCACCTATCCGCCCCTCTGGTTTGTCGAAGGATTGGCCGAATACTGGTCATCGGAATGGGATGCTCAGGCGGAAATGGTTATCCGGGATGCGGTGTTGAATAATTATATCGTCCCTCTTTCGCAAATGTACCGCATTTCCGGTTCGTACCTGATGTACAAAGAAGGGCAGGCCATTTTGTCTTATATTGCAGAAAAGTTTGGAGAAGAAACGATCCTGTTGCTGCTGGAGGATATCTGGAAGTACAGCAAATTTTCTCAGGTGTTCGAACATGTACTGGGGATAAGCTATGAAGAATTCGATCGCCTGTGGCTCTACGATCTGCGGAAAAAATATTATCCGTTGCTGAAGGATCACGATTTTTCCAGCATGATTACCGAGACGATTGTGAAAGAAGGCTATAATTTTAAACCGGCCTTTTATCCATCGCCGGAGGGGAAAAAATTGGTTTTTGTGGCCAATCGCACGGGGTACACGAACATTTATCTAACCGATTTACGGCCTCTGAAATTTGACGAAAAAGAGAAGGTCAAGGTGCTGATTAAAGGGGAACGTAGTTCGGAGTTTGAGGCTTTTCACCTCTTTTCCAGTAAGATTGATGTCTCCCGGAATGGGCGGCTGGCTTTTTCCACCAAAAGCGGAGAAAACGATGCCCTGTATATTTTTGACCTCGAACAGGAAGAGATCATCCGGAAATTTCAATGGCCCGATATCGTGGGAATTTCTTCGCCCGCTTTTTCTCCGGATGGTAAGAAAATTGTTTTCAGCGGACTGCAATTTGGGGGGCGGAAAGACCTTTTTCTGGTGGATTTGAAACGGGAGGAATTGATCCAGCTGACCAATGATCTTTACGAAGACAATGCCCCTTCCTTTTCCCCGGATGGAAAAAAGATTGTCTTTTCCTCGGATCGAACCCTTTGGGGGCCTCAATGGAGCTATAACATCTTCGTGTACGATCTGGAGAGCCATTTGATTTATTATGTGACCTCGGGAAAACACCAGGACTTTACGCCGGTCTGGTCACCCGATGGGAAGTATATCGCCTTCACCTCGGACCGGGATTCGTCCTTAAACATCTGGCTGGCCGATTTGTCTCAAATAGGGGAATGGGATGGCGATGCTTACCGCCGTATATCGGTCAAACAGGTCTCCTGGTTTGCCAATGCCGCCTTCGATCCCGAATGGGTGGGCACCGATCAGCTGGTCTTTTCGGTGTATGAGAACAATCGTTTTCAGATTCGCCGGATGAAGCATATTCGGAAACGGTTTGAAGCATCGACTCGGTCCCGACCCAATGTCCCCATCCGCCATGCCCTCCACTGGCAACCGGGCAAAATAGCCGGAGACAAGGTGTTGGCCAAATTGCGCTATAAAAAGAAATATGATCTGGATATCGCCCAAACCCAGGTCAGTCAGGATCCTTTCTGGGGAACCAGCGGGGGGGCGTTGTTATCGTTTACCGATGTACTGGGCAACGATCAGTATTATATACTGCTGTACAACAACGCGCAATCCCGGAGCGACTTTTTGCGCAGTTTCAATGTGGCCGTAACCAAACTTTCCCTGGAAAAACGGACCAATTACGGCTACGGCCTTTTTCGATTTGCCGGCCGATATTTCAATTTCAAGGACGGCTTTTTTTATGAGGAACGGACCGGCGCCTTTTTTACCATCAGTTACCCTTTTTCTCAGTTTAAGCGGCTGGAATTCAACGCCAATTTCAGTTACTCCGATAAAGATTTCCTGGGTTTCCGGAGACGTTTTGCTTATCTTTCTTCCAACTGGTTGACCTTTATACACGACAATTCCATCTGGTCGTATACGGGACCCATCGATGGGAGCCGGTTCAATATTACCATCGGCAATACTTTCGATGTGCGCTGGTCGAATGTGAATTATTACACCCTGCTACTGGATTATCGGTATTACTATCGGTTGCATCCCAAACTAACCTATGCCATCCGCTTATTGACCCTCTGGAACGACGGTAAAGAAACCCGCTGGTTTTACCTGGGTGGCAGCTGGGATTTGCGCGGGTATCCCCAATGGTCCATTCGGGGCGAAAAGATCGTCTTTATGTCCCACGAACTGCGATTTCCTTTTATCGATTATCTGGGAATCCGTTTTCCCTTCGGAGGGTTAGGGTTCCATGCCATACGGGGCGCTTTGTTTGTGGACGCCGGCAATGCCTGGAATGATCGCTGGAACGGCCTGTTGGGCAGCTTGGGAATGGGGCTGCGGGTCAACCTGGGCGGATTCCTGGTGCTGCGCCTGGATATTGGCCGACGAACCGATTTCCGGAAATTTACCTCCAGCTGGTTTACCCAGTTTTTCTTTGGATGGGATTTTTAAATCACAATGTTGTATGAGGATTTTTTCGAGAAATACAGCCCTGCATGCAGGCGGGGGCACCCCCTGGCCGTATAGGCGGATCAGTGTTATCGGTCTGCTGGCCGGGATGGTTTTAGGGTTGGCGTGTGCTGGATTGATCCCGCTTCCCGTGCCGCCCGCCGGTCGTTTGAATGACCCGGACGCCTGGTTAATGCTGGGCAAAAATGAGGCGCATCATCATTCGGTGCGGCGCAATGTCCCCCCACCCATTGCGCTCGTCTGGAAGCAACGGCTGAATTCCGTCATCCCGGATCATCCCCTGGCCTTCGAGGGAAATATCATCGCCCCTTTACGGAATGGGAATCTGACTATCCTTTCTCTGGAACGCCGGGAGATGCTGGCCATGGATCGGATTGGCCCGGCAATGGCCCACACTCCCAGTATTCATCTCCCTTTTCTGTATGCCGGCTTTAATCTGGGGAACCATACATTGATGGCGCTGAATTTACGGAATGCCGAACAGGAATATCGTCGCCGCTATGGAGAGGTGTTAACGGCGCCGATTTACTGGGAACGAAAATTGTATTTTGGCACCCGGACCAAACGGATGTACTGCGTGAACGCCGGCAGTGGGGATTCGGTCTGGAGTTTTCCGGCCCGGGCAGCCATTCATGCTTCCCCGGCCGTCCGGAATCCTCTGGTGGTGTTCGCGGATATCAAAGGCTATGTGTATGGCCTGGATGTCTCCTCGGGAATCCCGTTCTGGGAAAGGCGTCTGAACGGCGCCGTATTTTCTCACCCCGTTCTGGACGATTCCACCGTGTATGTGGGAACCGTAATGGGTACTCTGTATGCTCTGGATCAACGGACCGGAGCCGTACGCTGGGAAAGACAATTGGGCGGTTCCCTATACAGCAGCCCTTCTCTTTTTCAAAAATATTTATATATCGGTTCCAATGGGAACGAGGTGGTGGCGCTTCGCAAGACGGAGGGCACGGTTGTATGGCGCTTTTCAACCCAAGGCATTGTCAATACGGTTCCCTTGAGCAGTCCCGACTACGTCTACGTGGGCAGCTGGGACGCCAATTTGTATATTCTGAATCGTTATACCGGCAAACTGGTCTTCAAACAGACCCTGAACGGGGCGATTAAGAGTTCCCCGATCATTTATCGAAATTATTTGATTGTCCATTCGGCCAATAAACATTTGTGGATATTTGTTACCGAAAAATTAGCTCGGGAGATGCAAGACCTATGAAGCGTTACTGGGTCCTCGTTGGGTTGGGCCTGTCGATCGGTATCCTGGCGGCCCAAGAGGGTTCGAGGTTAACCGTTTTGAGCGAGCCGCCGCATGGGGCCGTTCAGATCGATTCCAACTGGATAGGCTATACGCCGGTACATCGGCTGGAACTGCTCCCCGGAGCGTACCGGATTCGGGTTTTTGCTCCCTCCGGCGGAATCTGGAATTTGCGCGATCGGGAATTTCGCATCGTTCTGCGTCCGGGACAGGATACCACCCTAACCGTTCGCTTCTCTCCCCTGATATTTGTGAATTCTATACCCGGAGGGGCGTTTTTGCGGAAAGATACAACGACTATTGGACTTACTCCACTTTATCTTTCCTTTTACGCGTATCAAGGGAAACAACTGGTATTAGAAAAACCCGGTTACCAACCTTACCGTTTGGTGTTGCAACAGGCCGGACCGGTTACGGTTCGTCTGAAGCCGAAGGAAGGTTTTGTGGAGCAGAAACGGCCTCCACTTTTGCGCCTGTGGCCACGAACCCACAGGCGGGCCAAGTTTAGTTTGCTGGGGGCCACCGTATTGACGCACTGGTTGGCCTTCTATTTTAAAAATGTGGCCGACGACCGGTACAACCGCTACTTGCACACCGCAGATCCCGATCTGATCGATCGCTACTGGCGGGAAACTCAAAAATACGATCGCCTGACGGATATCACCCTGGCCCTGTCGTATACCAGCCTCGCGGTTTTTATCTACCTGGTAATCTGGCGCTAACGCTTTTCGGGTGTCGATCGTTCTCTTGGGTCAAACTTTCCTTTCCGGTTGCCATTTCCAAAGGGCTTCTCTAAATTCGCTTTTTAGATTTGTGTGTCGGATTGTCTTGCGAAAAAGGCCGGTTTTACTGGAAACGGTTGTTGCCGTTTTGGAACCCTATCGAAGATCGAAAAAAATCGGCCATAGGTCGGCTTTGTTGTGGGGATGTTTGGGAAGAAGAGAAGTGAATTCAATAGAAAACGATGCGGGAGGAACCGTCCATGTCCTTTTTGAAGCAACGGAATCCGTTCGAGAATGCCCTGAAGCAGTTCGATAAGGCGGCCAGGATTTTGAATTTGAGCGAAAGCCAGATTGCCATGATTAAAGAGCCGCGTCGGGTAATCGAGGTGAATTTGCCCGTGCGAATGGATGATGGTTCCATACGCATTTTTAAAGGATTTCGAGTGCAGCACAGCATCGCCCGGGGTCCGGCCAAGGGAGGCATTCGTTTTCATCCAGAAGTGACCGTTGATGAAGTTAAAGCCCTGGCCTTTTGGATGACTTACAAATGTGCGCTGGTCAATATCCCCTTTGGGGGTGGTAAGGGGGGCATTGTGGTCGATCCCACCGAGCTCTCTTTGAATGAACTGGAAAATCTTTCCCGTCGCTATATCGCCGAAATGGCGGAGGTATTCGGACCGAATAAAGACGTGCCGGCGCCGGATATTAATACCAATCCGCAGATTATGGCCTGGATGATGGACACCTACTCCATGCATAAAAAAGAGTATTTACCCGGGGTCATTACCGGGAAACCCCTGGAGATCGGCGGCTCCGAAGGGCGGAGTGAATCCACGGCCTTGGGAATGGTTTACTGTGTTCATGAGGCCGCCCAGCATTTGAATATGCAAATTGCAGGGGCGACGGTAGCCATCCAGGGATTCGGCAACGCCGGTTCCCACGCGGCTCGATTCCTATATGAGGATGGTGCCCGCATCGTGGCCATTTCCGATATCAGCGGTGCCTATTATAATCCGACCGGCATTGACATCCCTCGCGCGCTGGAGGTGTGTGCCGGCAATCGGCGCTGGGTGCTGGAGGGGTTGGAGAACCACGCCAATGTGCAAAAAATGCACGACCCCATGAAATTGCTGGAACTGGAGGTGGACATCTTGATCCCCGCCGCCCTGGAAAACCAGATTACTGAAGAGAATGCCCCTAACGTGAAAGCCCGCATGATCGCCGAATGTGCTAACGGACCCATCACCGTGGAAGCCGATGAAATACTGGATTCTAAGGGAGTGTTCATTATCCCGGATATTTTATGCAATGCCGGCGGTGTCACCGTATCGTACCTGGAATGGGTGCAGAACCGAATGGGTTACTATTGGAGCAAAGAACAGGTGGATGAAGATCTGAAACGCATTATGGTGCGGGCGTTTAACGAAGTTCTGGAAACCAGCCGTAAATACGGTGTCAGCATGCGGATTGGAGCCTTCATTCTGGCCATTCAACGGGTCACCCGTGCCTCAGAGTTGCGAGGACTGTACGCCTGAGTGTTTTGGAGGATGGGCGAAAAGCCGGTCCCCACCGGTGCCTTTTCTATCAATTCGTGACCAGGGAGCGCCGGCGATGGGGGCGGCAACAAACTTGCGTTGATAAATAAAATCGGTATTCTCGCTCTATCATGGGGGCTAAAAACGCGGGTGGATAGGGGAATGGGGCTGCGGGAGCAATTCGAATGGGAAGGTGTGCAGGGCTGGCGGGTGGGGCGTTTTGCCCAATGGGTGAACACCAATTGTTACCTGTACCGTTTCGATGGGATATTGATAGACACCGGTCCGCCTAACCAGTGGCCCCTGGTGCGCGGCCTGTTGAAAAGGTATCCCGTGGTAGCGGTGTATGTAACCCATCATCACGAAGATCATGGCGGAAACAGCGCCTGGATCGCCCGGGAATTTTCCCTGCCCATTTTTGCGCATCCCCTGGCCGTCCCGTTTTTTGAAAACGGTTTTCCCCTGCAATACTATCGCAAGATCATCTGGGGCAAGCCCCGGAAGAGCCGGGTAAAGCCGTTCCCCGACAGGATTATCACGCCGGGCGGACGGGAACTGCTGCCCATTCACACTCCCGGGCATACCATAGATATGGTTTGTTTTTATCTACCGCAGAAGGGTTGGCTCTTTACCGGAGATCTGTTTATAACCACCCGCCCCAGGATTGTCAGGAAAGTGGAGGATCCCCTGCAGGAAATGGAAAGCTTGCGTCGGGTATTGCGTTACGATTTTCAGGAGATTTTCTGTTCTCACCGGGGGATTTTGAAGAACGGGCGGCGATTGTTGCAAGAAAAGCTGGATTTTCTGGAAACCATTTATGGGGAAACCGCGCGACTGTTGGCTCAGGGAAGATCCATTCCAACCATTACCCGTCAGTTGCTGGGGAACGAGGGACTGTTAAGCTGGATAACAGGTTTCCATTTTGCCCGGCAAAATCTGATCGAAGCATTTGCGCGGGATATTCAAAAAAGAAACCGTTAAAACAAGGAGCGCAATCATGATGGCCGTTTCCCGACGTCGCGTATTCATCGCGGGTCTCATCGTTTTGATTTTAAATGGCGTTATAGGTCTTTCGTGCCGGAAATGGGCCGAACCGCAACCCCGACCCCTGTTGCTTATTTCTCTGGATGGATTTCGCTGGGATTATCTGGATAAATTCCGTCCCAAATACCTGACCCGATTGAGCCGGGAAGGTGTTCGGGCCGAGGCTCTGATTCCTGTTTTTCCTACAAAAACCTTCCCCAATCACTACTCCATTGTGACCGGTCTTTATGCCGAACATCACGGGGTGGTTTCCAATCGCATGTACGATCCCCTAATGGATGCCTATTTTAGTTTAAGCGATCGCGACGCCGTAGGGGATGGTCGCTGGTACGGAGGCGAACCCCTCTGGGTGACGGTGGAAAAAGCGGGGATGATCAGTGCAACCTTCTTCTGGCCCGGCTCCGAAGCCGAGATTAAAGGCATTCGTCCCACTTACTGGAAAGCCTACGATGGGTCCATCCCCAATGAAGAACGCGTTCAGCAGATCCTCCAATGGTTACAGCTGCCCGAAGAAAAACGACCGGTATTTCTGACGCTGTACTTTTCGGATGTGGATCATTGGGGCCATCGCCGGGGACCCGATGCTCCGGAACTGGAACGCGCCGTACATGCGGTGGATAGTGCCGTTGGAACATTGGTCGAAGGCTTGAAAGCGATGGGCTGGTATGACAAGATCAATCTTATCATCCTTTCTGATCATGGGATGGCGCCCATTTCCCCGGATAGCGTTATTTTTATCGACGATTACCTTTCTCTGGAACACCTGGAGGTGATTGATTGGTCGCCCGTGCTGGCCATTCGGCCGAAACCCGGTTTCGAGGATTCCGTTTATCAGGCATTGAAATCAGCCCATCCCCATTTAAAGGTGTTTACAAAAGAAGACCTTCCCGAACGATTCCACTACCGATCTCATCGGCGGATTCCTGAAATTATCGGCATTGCCGACGAAGGCTGGAGCATTACCACGCGGGACTATTTTGCCCGGCGGCGGGATCGCTATCGCGGAGGGGCCCATGGGTACGATAATCGGTTACCCTCGATGCGGGGAATCTTCATTGCCCGGGGACCTGCTTTTAAAAAAGGGTTTCAAAGGGATGATTTTTACAATATTCATCTATATGAGCTTATGACCCATTTATTGGGTGTGCCTGCGGCTCCCAACGATGGAAATTTGGATTCTGTTCGAATGATATTACGATGAGAAGCTTGATAAACATCGATGAGTTGGGCAAGCCTTTTAATGGGACGTTGGGGAAACAATCCCTGGGAAGACGGAAAAAATTTTCCTCCGAAACAGGAAAAATCGATCCGTATGGGCGGGGAACGGAGCGCATGGAAATGACGGTAACTAATAAAATAATAAAGGGTTGTGTGCAATAAAGGGTTAAGCTGGTATTATTTTTGTAATATACTATGTTTGCGTTAGAGGAGGCATGTGTGGGAA
>WFTQ01000078.1 GCA_015485355.1 bacterium
GGGGGGTGACGGGGGCGCCCGGACTTCGGCTTCCGCCGTGTCCGGTCGCCGCGGGGGACGAGGCCGTCTTCAGAGTGCCCCGGCGGCATCCGCCGTCACCGACGCTGACATCCCTGCAATGGTGAAGGCACCTGCGACTTCCGATTTTGAAGTGCTGAAACCCCCGCTTCAATCCCGACCCACCAACACCGCCGATCCCAAAACCGCCCGCCCTGTATCGGTGACCCTGGAAGCATTGCAGAAACAATGGGAACAGATTGTTGTAACCGTTAAAAAACAAAAAATTGCCCTGGGATCGTTTCTGCAGGATGGGGTACCCTGGAAATTGGTCGGCAATGTTCTGGAGATTGCCTTCGATCCCAAAACCCGTTTTCATATGGAGCATGTACAAAAGAATAGGACCGCCATCGAACGAATTTTCGCCCGGGATCTGGAACTGCCGTTGCGTATCCGTTGTGTGGAAAAACGGTTTAATGAGGCCGGGATCGTGAAAAAAATCCATAGTCCGGAAGAAATTCTGGAAGATATCAAAAATAAGGAACCGGTTTTAAACCGGATCATCGAATTGTTTGATTGTACGGAAGCTCCGGACATGGAATAGATAGAATCAAATCGAAGAGGTAAAGATGAAACCCAATTTGAACCAGCTGCTTAAGCAAGCGCAAAAGATGCAGGAAAATTTACAGAAAGTTCAGGAAGAGCTGAGCAATATCACGGTGGAAGGCACCTCCGGCGGCGGCATGGTAAAGGTGGTGGCCAATTGCCAGAATCAGATTATAAACGTCACCATAGACCCGGAAGTCATCAACCCGGATGACAAAGATATGTTGGAAGATTTGATTGTTGCCGCAGTCAACCAGGCACTGGAAAGTGCCGCCCGCCGGGCCCAGGAAGAAATGGCCAAAGTGGCGGGTCCATTGATGGGAAATCTGCCCGGCGGCATGAAATTCCCCGGTTTGTAATGGAACGCGGGAGGGGAGGCCGTGTTCGGGAGTGATGTTGAAGGCCGCAGGGCGGCGGGAATGAACACCCAATGGGATTCTTCATGGCAGTAAACCGGACCCCGGGGAAATAAATGGAAGCCATTCCTCAAGCTCTACAACAATTGATCAATGCGTTTAGCCGGCTCCCCGGCATCGGACGAAAAACAGCGACCCGCCTGGCTTTTCATATTTTGAAAAGTGGGCCGGAAGAAACCGAACAATTGATCCGCGCGTTACGGCGAGTGAAAAACGAGATTCGCCAATGCTCCGTTTGCTTTAACATCACCGAAAGCGATCCCTGTTCAATTTGTCGGGATCCCAGCCGGGATCGCAGCCAGATTTGTGTGGTGGAGGAACCCCAGAACATTATGCAGATTGAGCGCACCAACGAATACCGCGGTCTGTACCATGTTTTGGGTGGAGTCATATCGCCTCTGGATGGTGTGGGACCGGAGGATCTCCATATCAAGGCCCTGTTGAGACGGTTACCGGAAGTCCAGGAGGTGATCATTGCGCTCAATCCCAGTACCGAAGGCGAAGCCACCGCCATATACCTGGCCCGTTTAATCAAACCCCTGGGCGTTCGTATCACCCGCCTGGCCCGGGGCATTCCCCTGGGGAGCTCTCTGGAATTTGTGGACGAATTGACCCTGGGAAAGGCTTTACAGTCCCGCAGCGAATTGTGAAACCCCCTTCGGGCCGAGTGGGTCGGACGGTTTGCCCGCGGTTTAACGGGATTCTTTACGCCTCCCCTTCGCGAAACGTCTCCCCCTAATCCCCCGATAATCGCCGAAGACCCGAGTTAACCGGCCCGCTCCAGTCCGGCTTGAACTGAATAGGACCGCAAGGGCAAGCCCCGGAGCGTGACGGTATCGCCGGAAAAAGAATGAACCCCGATTTTGAACCATGATCCCCTGATAATGGGTATGGAAATCGTTGTTAAACCAAGACAGAGGGAACCTGAGGGCGGGATGAATCGATTGTAAGGTAGAAAAGGTTCCGGTTCAATGGGTTAAAGAGGAGGTGGAAACTATGGTTACCTTTCAGCAAATTCAGGAATTGGTGAATTTCCGGAGCGAAGCGTTTCCCGTGGTGAGTGCCTACCTGAACACCGATCTGCGGCGGGTGAGTAAAGATCAAATCCGTATCACTTTAAAAGCCATGATCAAGGCGCGTCAGGAGGAACTGCGCGATCACCCTCTGAACCATCGGCAGGAAGCCTCGGTAAAAGAAGATTTTAAAAAGTTGGAAGCCTTTGTTACCACCGAATTATTCCCGGAAGAAAATCGGGGGTATGTGGTATTCTCCTGTTCGGGAGAGGATTTCTGGCAGGTGTATCCTATCCCTCAACGGGTAAAAAATGCTTTGATTGTAGATCCCGATATCTATATCCGTCCTTTACTGGCCATTTTGAATCAGTTTCATCGGTTTGCCTTTGTGGTGGTGGACCAGCGCCGGGTGCAGGTATTTGAGATGTATATGGGAAAAATCGAGGAATACACCCATTTAATTTCTCCGGCGGTCCCGGGAAAAGTCCGTTATGCCGGCTGGTACGGGCTGGAGGAAAAACGCGTCCATCGTCACATCGAACACCATGTTCAGGAACACTACAAACGGGTGTCGAACATTCTGTTTCAGCTAATGAATCGCCATCAATGGGATTATTTCATTCTGGGCGGCCAATCCCACGAATTGCCGCGTTTCGAAAAACATTTGCACCGCTACATCGTGGATCGGATCGTCAAGCGGGTGGACATGGAACCGTTTAGCTGGGACGTCAACCGGATCAAGAAAGAAGTGCTGGACACCGAGCAGCGCTTTATGCGAAAGCGTTGGGAGAAAATGATCGGTTGGTTGATTACGGAGGCGAAAAAAGATCATAAAGCGGCGCTGGGATTGAAGAGTGTGCTCCAGGCGGCGAATATGGGAAATATCCGATTGTTGATGATAGAGGAAGATCGAGGGCTGCCCGGATACGAATGTTTTGAGTGTGGTTATCTGGCCATCCGTAACACCGTATGCCCGATTTGTGGCACTCCCATGCAACGGATGGATGATCTTTTCGACGAGATTATTGAGAATACGGTAAACTTTAATGGGGATTATTATCAGGTGCCTTCGGGAACCATGTTGTCGGAATACGGGGGCATTGGGGCTTTTCTGCGCTTCGAAGCTCCCAAAGAGGCCTGATTCCCTTTAATTCAAGAGAATGCCGATCCGATTCCGGCGTCTTTCGGAAAAGCGGGAAAGAGGAGGGATGGATTCCCTCCTTAATTTTTTAGTAGGTGCATCCGTGACCCATGTATCAGTTGCGGTTCCGATAGCGACCCTAACTTTGGATGTTCGTGCGTAAACGGGCCAGGGCGGTAAAAGACGCCGCTTCACAGACCGATCGGGGGTTTAACGGGGGTGGTTATTTTGCCTTTTGAAAAATTTTATTTCCCGAAGTGAGAAATTTGTATTATTTTTAATTTTAACCAGGTTTGGAAAGATGAGTTCTAAGATCAAACGTCAAAAACAGATTTTTATGTTGTTGAAAACCCGGTTGGCCGAAGAACCTTCCCTGCCTGGCAACGAATATTCACCCCTTCAGGCGGCCGAAACAAGCGAAACCGCTTCCCAACCCAGCCAAAAGCAGTTGCTGATCAAGTTGTACCGGTTTTACAAAACCATCATTCAAAATATCAACGCCGGTTTATTGACCGTAGATTTGAATGGGGAAGTCACCTTTGCCAACAAAAGGGCCGCCGAATTGCTGGGTTGCCGGGTGCAGGACTTGCTTGGAGAAAACATTCGCAACATTTTCAAGGACTCCCGGGAAGGCGAGAGGTTCATGCGCCTCATACGCTTGCCCGATCGCCGGATTCACGACCGGGAGACACGTTTTGTTCGGAAAAATGGGAAGGATATCCGGGTCAATATCGATGCCTCGCCTTTGAAGGACGAGAGCAATCAGTTTGAGGGGATTAGCATTCTGTTCCGCGATATTACCGAAATTCATCACTTGCGGGAGCAGGTGGAACGAATGGAACGCCTGGCCCTGCTGGGGGAACTGTCCGCCGGCATTGCCCACGAGATCCGAAATCCCCTGGCCGGCATTAAGGCCGCCGCTCAGGTGTTGCAGGAAAATTATTCCCCGGATGATGTGCCTACCCAATTGATTGACCGCATTGTCCGGGAGGTAGACAAGGCCAACCGCCTGTTGAAAGAATTTTTCAAATTCGCTCGACCCACGCCGCCCAAGTTCGCTTTCTACGACATTCAAATGATCATCGATAGCGTCTATTTACTGCTGGCTCCCCGGTTAAAAAAGCGCAACATTCAATTCGAAGAGGATGCGGAAGATAACATCCCCCAGGTGTATGTGGACGAAACCCAGATCGAACAAGTGATTCTTAATCTTTTCCTGAACGCTATCGATGCGATGCCCGCCGGAGGGACCATATCGGTAAACGTTTACCAGAAAAAGCTGACCCTGTTGGATTCCGAGAAAGAAAGGTATGCCGTCTCCAATAAAAATTTATCCTATGTCCTGGTGGAGGTAAGCGACACCGGCATAGGGATTCCACCGGAACAGTTGCCCCGAATATTCAATCCCTTCTTTACTACCAAGCCTGAGGGATTGGGATTGGGTCTGTCCATCTGTAGCCGCTTAATAGAGGAAAATCGCGGAAAGATTGATGTTGTAAGTACGAAGGGGAAGGGCACCACGTTCATCATCGCCCTTCCATCGTTTGTTCATAAATGAAAGCCGTGTGTTTGGATGGGGGAGTTATGGGAGATATCAAACGCCTGTTGATTGTGGATGATGAAGAGACCCTGACGTTCAGTTTGTACCAGAGTTTTATCAATTCGCCCATTGATTGCGAGGTGGTGACGGCGGCATCGGGTGAGGAGGCCCTGGAAAAACTGGAAAGCGGTCCGTTCGATCTGGTGATCACCGACATTGCCATGCCGGGCATCGATGGGCTGGAGTTGCTGGGACGTATTAAGCAACAAATGCCTCAAACGCGGGTCATCGTCATCACGGCCTACGGATCCGACGAGCGCGAGGAGACCGCTTATCGATTGGGGGCCGATAAATATATTGAGAAACCGTTCGATATTAAAGAAATCAAGAATCTGGTGTTTAAACTGATCGAGGAATAATGGCCTTAGTAGGGAACCTGAAAGATCTGAAGTTGACCAACATCATCCAAATCAATTGCATTGAACGCAATGTTTCGCGGGTGTCGGTAAAAAGTGCGGATCGCACGGGCTATATTTATTTTTCCCGCGGAGAGATTGTACACGCCGAATTCGGTCCCTTTATAGGGGAACGGGCGGTGCACGAAATGCTGGCGCTCACGGAGGGGGATTTCAAGGTCGAAGCCGGCATCCATGCCCCCACGCAATCCATCTATAAACCGTGGAATTCCATCGTGCTGGAAGGATTGCGCCTGATCGATGAACGAAAAATATTGACCACACCGCTGCCCAAACAACTTTTTGGACTCCTGTCCGACCTGAATAATGTGAAAAATATTTTTGTTCTGGACTACGACGGTACTGTCTTAGAAGGGCGCACCAACGAGGCCCACCACCCCCTCTACCTGACCTTTGTGTGGTACAAGGTCAAGAAAATGCTCAACTTATTTTATTCCGATCTGTTCCAGTACATCGTGCTGCGAAAGTCCGAGGGCTTCTGCTTTATCTTCGAGTATCGTCCCAATCTGATTGTTCTGGAAACCGATGCCCGAGTTGTGCCTCACGAATTCACCCTGAATGTGAAGAAAATCCTGAAACAACTGGATCAACGGTTAACATAAACTGGGAACATTGAAGTGCTGTTACCACCAGGAAAGGGAATTGCGAAAGAGTTGAGCACCTCCTATACCCGATTTGATCATCTGTTGCAGGATCTGTCGGAAAATCGGTTCAGCGGCTATGTGCGGGTGAACTTTTGGGGGTATGAGGGTATTCTGGTGATGGATATGGGGCATATGATTCAGGCCACCTCATCGGAGCGGGAGGTTCACCTGTTGGGAGAGCAGGCGATCTTACGAATCTTTTCCCGCGCCCGGGATAAAGACGGCAGCATCGAAGTGATTGACCTGAGCAACGAAGTGGCCATTGCCCTGGGATTCGCCCTTCAGGCGGTGCCCTTTTCCGGCCAGGAAGGGTTGCAGGGGAATGCATTATCCGACATTTTTAATTTTCTGGAACAAGAAGGCATGAGCGGGTATGTGGATTTACAATTCAGTGGTCAGCGGGGCATCGGTACCGTCTACTATCTCGAGGGCACCCCTGTGGAAGCCGTGATTCGCTCTAGTAAAGGAAAAATTGCCAGTGGCGAGCAGGTATTCGAGAAATTCTTTGAAATTGGAAAATACATTCGCCCCCAGGTGCAAATTTTTAAAGTCACCGAACCGCACTCCATCGACGAAGAAAAATCTTTTATCATTCCCTGGCTCCATCAAAAGTACTTGGATTTCTGGGGAGAATTTTTAAATTACATGAACGGTATTTTAAAGGATCGCTTGAAAAAGGATCGCTTTTTTCAGAATTATATCAAGACCTGTGGAGAGATCGCCGAAGATTTTCCATTTTTGGATCCGGAGCAAGGGGAAATTCGATTTAATGGGAGGGAATTTATTAGCCAGGGGGTGCTGCATCATCCCACCTTCTTGCAGGCCATGACGTTGGTGCTGAAGCGGGTGATTCAGCATTTTCCGGGGCGGAAAATCCGACGACTGGATTTGAATCAAATCATCGGAGAAGTGAACGAAATGGCACGGCGGCACGAGGTATCTCCCAATCAGCTGGATGTCGAAGGGTTCATTTTCCAAATTTTTGAAGGTTCCTTGACATGATCGAAAGCTATTTTCCGGAATTGACTCAGTTGCCGGGTGTGGAAGCCGTCATCCTCTTCGACAATCAGAAGAAGGTGCGCGATCAGTGGACCATCCCTCAATTTAACACCACCATCATACCGGAACTGGCCGAATCGTATATTCAAATTTTTGGGGTTGGGGAAAAGCTGAAAGAGGACGCCAGGGAGGTGGTGGTGCCTTTTGAACGAGGGGTTTTGTTTGCCCGATCGCTGGACAAATTTGTGATTGTCGTTGTGGCCCGGCTGTCGGTGGAAATTTCGCTTTTACGGCTTATACTGGAGGTGCGGGTGCCCGATTTTATAAGTGAACGCAAGGTCGCGAAAATAGGCAAACGGATTCCCCGGTCCAAATTTGAACAGATAAATGAATTCTCTCTCGACGAAAAAGAAGCGGAAATGATTCAACAGTTGAATCAAACAGGCCATGGCGGAAAAGAAAGCGATTGACATTCAGGGCGACATGGTGTTTCGTTTAAGCCGGAAGCGTTCCCCCCAGGAAGTGAAATTGAAGTCCCTGGAATGGGCGGTGGTGACTCAATTAAACGGCGAAAAGACGGTGGAACAGATCGCCGACATTCTGGCGCTCAGTGAGGAGGAAACGCAGGAGATTTTTTCGCACCTGATGAACGAGGGCTTGTTGGAACTGGTGCGGGCTCCCGAAGAGGCTGCATTTGTCGATTCCGAATTACTGTCCGAGCTGGAATTTCAGTTGAAATTACACGTTGGTCCGGTGGCATCCGTCATTCTGGACGATGCCCTGGCCGAATTGCACAAGAACCGGCACAATTTGGAAAGGAAATTCCTGCCGGTTCTCGTGGAAATCTTGTCGCAGGAGATTTCCAATCCCAATAAGCGCCGAGAATTTCAAAAATTTGCCTTAACGAAAATTATGGAACTATTCACGAACTGAGCCATGAAAACTTATCGCTTTGGCATCCGGAGTAAGATCGTTTTCAGTGTGTTTCTGGGCACCCTGATGTTTGGAGCCCTGATTGTATTCGTCGTGTTTTATTATCTGAATCAAACCTTAACCCGGTCTCTGGTGGAACAGGGGTATCTGCTGGGCAGTAATGTTTCCGAATTTGCCGCCGAAAAATTAATCGAAGACGATATTCTGGTTTTGAGAAAAATCATTGAGAAATACCGATTATATCCGAATATTGAGTATATTTTAATTGAGGATTTTAATCGGGAGATCAAAACCGATACCTACAACGGCAACGTTCCGCCGGAATTAATAGGAAAAAATCATTACGATCCCACGGAAGGCAAAGCGTTTGGGCTGGAATTACTCCAGCTGAGTCCATCGGTCGAACAAGTTCGGATCTATGATGTATTGGTGCCCATACGGGAGGGGTTGTTGGGATTTGTACGGGTGGGAATGCGCAAGTCCTACATCGACCAACAGATTAAACGCACCATTCTGACCATCGGGGGTGTGATTTTGGGAGGAATGTTACTGGCAATTCTGATGGCGTTGATAATCATCACGGTGCAGATTACTCGTCCCATTATACATTTAATGCAAGCCGCGGAAAAAATTAGTTTGGGGGATTTCAATATTCCCATCGAAGTCCGGGTGAAAAACGAGTTGCATGATCTGAGCGTTGCCATTGATCGCATGCGGGAAAGTCTACGGACCTGCATCGAGCGACTGAAACAACGTTCAGGAAAACAATAAGGGGTAAAAAACAAAGCCAGGGAGATATCATGGTTCAGGTAAAAAAGTTAAAAGATGGTAGCCGCCAGATAATTCTAACCCCCCAACAGTTCGATGAGATCACGAAAATCTTGACCGAACTGGCGGCCAAGACCAAGGCGTCGACCATATTATTGGCCGATATCAGCGGCCAATTGATTACCCAGCGGGGCAACACAGACGATATCAATACGGCCATTTTATCCGCCCTGGCCGCCAGCGACTTTGCCGCCACCTCCGAAATGGCCAAGCTGGTCGGCGAGGATGCTAAATTTAAACTGCTCTTCCACGAAGGCGAAAAACGCAATGTCTATCTCTCCAATGTGGGAGATAACTTCTTCCTGGTGGTGGTCTTCGACGTGAGCGTAACGCTGGGGCTGGTCCGGATCTACACCAAAAAAGCCATCCAGAATCTTGTGAATGTGTTCGAATCCTCGGAAAAGGGCGAAGGCGCCGATAAAATTATCGACCAGGATTTTACCAGTATGTTGGGCGATATGCTGGACGAGTCGTTTAAATAAAGTGTTGTTTTAAATCCGGGTTGGGTATATATTTTCCAGATCAACAAATAGGGTGGAGCGAAATCTATGTTTATCAATTGGGCGTTACAGGAAATCAACTTGAAGATCGTCTACTATGGCCCTGGAATGAGTGGCAAGACCACCAATCTGGAATACATCCACTCCAAGCTGGATCCCTCCCTCACGGGGGAATTAGTCACCCTGAAAACCAAAGAAGATCGCACGATTTTCTTTGATTTCATGCAGATTGAAGTCGGACGTATCAAAGGCAAAAAACCCAAATTTAATCTATACACCGTCCCGGGACAGGTATATTATGCCTCCAGCCGTAAAATCATCTTGAACGGCGTGGATGGCGTGGTGTTTGTAGCCGATTCTCAAAAAGATCGGATGGAAGGCAATATCGAAACCCTTCTGGACCTGGAAAAAAATCTTCAAGCCATGAACCAATCCCTGGAAAATTTCCCCTGGGTTATTCAGTATAACAAACGGGATCTACCGAATGCCGAATCAATTGAGGTGTTGGAGAAGAAGATCAATCTGTTTAATGTTCCCTATTTCGAAGCCGTGGCCATTAAAGGTATCGGAGTTTTCGATACCCTTAAAGCGATCATCAATCTGGTAGTCCAGCACGTTCAGAAACAAATCTAACCCGTCGAACGATTCGTTTTTCGATAAAGCCTTTGAACGTCCCGGTTCAAAGGCTTTTTTGTTTATGCGCCCGGCGGGGGCCATCCCTGGAAGGTGACCGGCTCTGGAGTGCGGGAAGTCTTCTACCAGCCCGGTAAGGCCCCCTCCGTCATGCTGAGCGCAGCGAAGCATCTCTTTCCCTTGCCGTTTCGGAGATGTTTCGTCGCCGGCGCTCCTCGGCAGGACGCGCTGCCCCCTGTCGGTGGGCGAACCGCCGTGTACCAAACCGTGCGTGGGGCGGTGTGAGAGGTCCGAGGGCGCAAGCCCTGCTCCCACTCGATATCCCACCGGTTGTACCTGACCGCTCAGCCGGTCCTGACGGACAGGTTCGTCGGCGATTAGGTCGGCCCTTTCAGGCCGAGGGGGATCTATTGGGTTATATTAAAACGTTTTTTACCGCCCTACTGCAAGAAAATTTGCCTTCGTTGGAATTAAGTGCACCTAACCTCAATAAAATCAACACAATTGTTGGGTGCAAGAAATTTTGCACCCTCTGCTTTGCCGAAGTATGTAACATAAATGAAAACAACACAATAATCAGGTGCAAGAGATTTTGCACCCTCTGCAAGAGATTTTGCACCTGGATTTTTAAAGAAAAATCAAGGCATTGCGCCCCTTCGGGGTTTTCCTTTATGGCTATTGGACGAAAACCGGAGAAAATCGGATGTTTAATAAAAACAAGCAGATGCGGGTTTGGCATGGGGGTTGTAATTACCAAAGACGGTTGGATCCATGAATGAACCGTTCACCAAATGTAGAGGAGGTCGTATCATGAGGGGAACACATCGCATATTTCGAAGGATTATTTTAGCAACTTTATTAGTAGGTATGTTTTTTGGCCGTTCCCTGGCATCGCAGACCATTGAACAGCGACGCTTTAATGAATTCAACATGCAGCCGGAGGTATGGCATTTTGTGTCTCCGCAATATGCCAAGGTGGATGCCAAAGGCGATTTGCGTTTGAGTATTCCTATTTTAACGGTGCCGGGAACCAACGGGCTGGATTTTCAGATTAACTTCACTTACAAGGCCGGTATCCTCTATCATCAGACTGCCTCCTGGATCGGGCTGGGCTGGAATTTTGATCCTGGCAGCATTACCCGGGATGTTAGTGGTGGTTTGTATTATTATAGCGATTACAATACCGAACCCCATACGGGTGTAGATTATGAGAGATTAGCTACTAGGCTTTATATGCCGGATATGTATTATCTTTTTATTCCAAAGGAAGGCACCATTCCAATGATGAGAACCACCTATAGTAACTTTAACAATTATTACAATGATTATAATTTTCTTCATCCTTACAACGGGGAATATGGTTTTTATCTAATGAATTACCGTCCATATAAAATTGAATATTTAGTTTCGGATTCGAATTATGACTGGCCTGGAGAATATAAAATTCCGCAGGGTAATAATGGCAGTCAAAACGAAGAGGATGATATAATACGGTTTATTGTAACAACGGATGACGGCACTCGATATATTTATGGGTTACCTTCTTTGGGGAAATATAAGTCTTATTTGGAAGGCGACAGGGTTTATTATTTTTATCCCAATGCCTGGCGATTATTGGCCATTGCTGGACCCGATTTTACCGGAGATATTGAAGATTTGTGTCAGGATGGCAATAATCTTTCCCTTGACGAACTTGAACCTCGTATTGACTGGATAAAGTTTGAATATGAATTTGATAATACGCAGGTATTCTCAAATGGTGCGACGGATAACACGCTTATTCAGAATACATATCTAAAAAAAATTATTACGCCTACCCACTACGTGGTATTCATTACCGGGAATCGAAGTGATGTAGATTTGAGGAATTATGCCGGGACAGGTAATAACATAAGTGGACTTTATAAGAGGTTGAAAGAAATCTTATTGTATACAAGGAATCACAATCTGGTAATGAAAGTGAAGCTGGTTACCAATTATGAGTTAGGAATATCTAACACAAACGGCAAATTAACTTTAAAACAAATTTATTATGAAGCTGCTGATGGCAGCCAATTGCCTGGTTATGAATTTACTTATGGATTTAATCCCATATGGCGAAATAGTACGGCAGAATTTTATTATGATGGGTGGGGGTATTATAACGAAAGTGGTATTCCTAGTAATAGCGATAATATTGATGGTAACCTATCTGACGCGGCTGCCTGGGCTTTGCAGACCATTACTTATCCTTCCGGATCGGTAGAAAAGTTTTACTTTGAAAACGATAAAATAGATAACAAGGTTATGACCTATTATTATATAGATCAAGGGGGTTACTGGTCTGAAAAAGATTTTAATTTCGATTTGTATGGGCGAAGACAGGGCGGAATTCGCGTCAAGAAGATTGTCCGCACCGATGGGATGGGAGATAGTTTGGAGATAGATTTTCAATATGGCCGGGGCTACGCGCCATGCATTCCACCCAAACAGGTTCCCTGGATTTCAGGAATTCCAGCCAATGTGGATGAATATCAGGTGTATCAGCGGGGGAATATGGATATTGTATACGAATGGATTGAAAAGATATATCCCGATGGTTCGAGAGAGAAAACGTATTATTATATTGATACGACAAAAACGCTGAACACTTTGCTTTCCAACTACAAATTGGATACTTATGTTTCTTATCATGTTGATAATCAAAACATTTTTTGGGGATTGCCCATCAAAAAGGTTATCCGGCAAGGAGATTTTACGGATTCAACGTAAGCATCCGACCAACTACGTACTGACAGATAGAAATCGAAGTTGAGGATAAGAATTTAGGTATTTTTCTCTAAATCGATTTCAGGGGGTAAGTTTTCTACTTTGCGGCAGGTTTCCAGTTCTGAGGCAGCAGTTCCTCCAGCTGCTTATAGGGATGGGTGCCAATGCGGCTCAGCACATCATTCAGATAGGCGAACGGCTCCAGCCCCTGCAATCTGGCCGAGACCAGCAGGGTGTACATGACTCCACCCCAGCGACCCCCATTCTCAGAACCC
>WFTQ01000079.1 GCA_015485355.1 bacterium
ACCCGATCCTTCGTCCCGCAACCCATCGCCCACCCTCGTGAACGATCCGCTCTGCGGACGGATACGGCTTTCAGACCCTGAAAAAGACCGGCTGCGTCAACGTCCTGTTGGTGGGTATTCCAGAATGGAAGTAAAAATCACTCGATTTTATTCCCTGTTGAAAGTGAAAAAAATTAAATAATAAACGGTTGTTTTCAACAGATCATTCCTGAGATAAGCATTTGAATTCGAATCCATCGTGGCAATGATATGAGACCGGAAAGAAAGCGGCAACAGAACGTCATTCTCTATAAATTAGATCGACAGACTGTCTTCCTGATCAATCGCAAAAGACGCGGGTCAACTCGTTGGCATCTTCCTTGCTTAGCGGAGGATTTCCTCTAAAACCAATGGTTGTTGTACGGGCGGGTGTTCCGTAATCACAAGGGCATTTTTCAGACGTTGAACCACCGGTTCGATAACCGTCTCTTTATTGGTTCGGATTTCCAACAAGGGTTCACCTTTCTGTACTTGATTCCCCACTTTTTTAAACAGAATCATCCCCGCCTGGGCATCCACGGGGTCCTCCGCCCGCAATCGACCGGCGCCCAGTTCCACCGCTGCCAACCCAATCTCCCGGGTGTGCATCCGGGACAAGTACCCCGCCTTCCAGGCTTCCAGCGGGACCCGAAACCGTGCCACGGGATAAGCTTCCGGTTTTTCCAGCACCGAAACATCCGCTCCCTGGGCCCCGGCCAGCTCCAGGAATTTCTGAAAAGCCCTTCCGGAGGCAATGGCCGCCCGGCTCATCTCCTGGGCCTCTTCCAGAGCTCCAGCCTTCCGGCCAAGCACCAGCATGTGGGCCGCCAACCGATAGGTTAAATCCATCAAATCCTGAGGTGCCTTCCCATGAAACCCGTCCAGACATTCCTCCACTTCCAGCCAGTTGCCGATTTTGTTCCCTAAGGGCTGATCCATATTGGTTAAACAGGCCACGACTTGTTTCCCAAATTCCTTTCCCACGCGGATCAAACTCCGCGCCAGCTCCCGTGCGCGATTCAGCTCCGACATAAACGCCCCACTGCCCACTTTCACATCCAATACCAATCCATCTATGCCTTCGGCAATTTTCTTGCTCATGATACTGGCGGTAATCAGGGGGATGGATTCCACGGTGGCGGTTACATCCCGCAGGGCATAAATGCGTTTATCGGCCGGGACGATCTCTTCCGTCTGGCCCATCATAGCCAGGCCATGGTCCTTCAGCAATTTTTTAAATTCTTGAACAGAGAGACGGGTCTTGAAACCCGGAATGGACTCCAGTTTGTCCAAAGTACCGCCCGTATGGCCCAGACCGCGGCCGGAAATCATGGGCACCACCACCCCACAACTGGCCACCAGCGGCGCCAACAGAATGGATACTTTGTCCCCAACTCCACCGGTGCTGTGTTTGTCGATCTTTAGTCCCGGGAGGTCGCACAGATCCATGACGTCTCCGGTCTCCAGATAGGCTCGTGTAAGGGCCGAGACTTCCCTGTCGGTCATGCCCCGAACAAAGACGGCCATTAAAAAGGCACTCATCTGATAGTCCTTCACCTCACCGGCCAAAAAGGCCCTCACAAAAAATTGAATTTCTTCGGCACTCAGCTCCCGCCCGTCCCGCTTGCGAGCAATGATCTCATACGGCGTCATTCAGAAAGCCTCTTTTCTATTTTCAATATTTCAATATAACCGCCGTTGCAAGAAAAGGTCAAGGAAAACGAAAAAACCGCCCAAACCGTTCCTGAGATGATGGCGAAAAGTGGGAAGGACACCCTTCCGGGAGACCGCCGTTTACGAAAGGGTCAAAAAAGACCACTTCCCCCGGGCAACACCCGGTCCGCATTCCGGGGCATGCCTCGAGATGGAAGGGATCCCCCATCCGCCCGGCCCATCGATTCGGTCATACAACGGGCCGGACGTTTGGAGAAATAGGGTTACATGGTAGCCCCTACCGGATTACCATCGGCATCAATCAACTTCACCTCTCCGATGTTCAATGCCTTAATGCCGGGTAAAATCTTTTCCCGATCACCAACAATCACCCAAGTCAAGTTATCCGGATGGATCAATTCGGGAGCAACGGCCCGGACTTCCTCCAATCGAATGGACTTCACCTTCTGAGGATAAGTCTGATAATAGTCTTCCGGTAAATTAAAGATCACAATATTGGCGATGGAGCTCAATACGGCCCTGTTGGTTTCCCAGATTCCCGGCAGCTTGAGCACCTCGTTTTTGCGCACCTTTTCCAGCTCCTCTTCAGTAACGGGGCGGTCCGAGGCAATGCCTTTCAGTTCCTTCAGAATTTCCACCACGGATTCGCTGGTTTTGTCCGTCTGTACAGGCGCATAAACCAGGAAAGGTCGTTGACCTCGGGCGTCGAAAATCATAGACCGGGCGCCGTACGACCAGTGTTTATCCTCCCTTAAATTCATGTTAACGCGGGAAGTAAATTCACCCCCCAGAACGGTATTCAGCATGTCAATGGCCAGCTCATGGGGATTGGATTTGGGCGGAGCGATATGTCCCGCCAGAATAACCGACTGCAGAGCGCCCGGTTTATCCACAATGTAAATTTCCGAGCCCGATTTCAAGGAGACCGGCGCTAAATTCTTCTGAGGAACTTCCCCGGGTTTCCAGTTTTTGAACAATGTTTCCAGACGGGGCTTTATGTCCTCCATATTGGTCGCCCCGACCACCACCAGGGTGGCATTATTGGGCTTAAACCAGGTGCGGTGGAACCGGATCAAATCCTCACGGGTGATTTGGGATACCGATTCTTCTGTGCCCGAACCTGTAAAGGGGTTGCCATAGGCATGGCCTTCGCCATAAAGCAGTTTCGGGAACACCCGAAGAGCCATCTGGATGGGATAGGATTTTTCCCTCTTGATGCCGGCCAGCATCTGTTTTTTCAGGCGCTGGAAATCGGCTTCCGGAAAGGCCGGGTTTAAAATCACATCGGCATAGATTTCCAGGGATTGGTCCAGCTTATCCTTCAATGCAGAAAGATACACAGAAGAAACATCCAGGCCGGAACTGGTATAGAGGCTGGCACCCAGAAGGGCCAATTCCTCGCTGATCTGCAAAGCCGAACGCTTCTTGGTGCCCTCATCCAGCATGTCCATGGCCAGTTTGGCCGTACCGGGCAGGGCGAATTGATCGGCGGCATATCCAGCGTCGACGATCAAATTAAACTGAACCACCGGCACCGTTGGTCGGTCGGCGACAATCAGTTTCAAACCATTGGAAAGGGTGGCCTTCTCAAAGCTCGGGAACTTGGGCGGCGGTGGAGTACCCGGTTCCGGCATTTTGGAGCGGTCAACCCCGGTGTCTTGGGTACTGTATTCTGGAAACGGATGGACTTCCAGAATGAACACCCCATCGGACAACCATTCACGGGCGGTACGATGCAAATCCCTGGTGGTAGCGTTTTTCACTCTCTGCAGGGTCACCTTATAAAACCCGGGATCGCCGGCATAAACCTCGTTCATGGCTAAGATATCGGATTTGCCGCCGAAGCCGCCGATACGTTCAATTCCCCTGATAAAATTGGAAATGTAACGAGCCTTGACCCGCTGCAATTCTTTTTCCGTCGGACCTTCCCGGAGAAATTGCTCCAGCTCTTCATCGAGGGCGCTTTCCACAACAGCCAGATCCACCCCCGGCTTGGCGGTTGCTTGAATAATGAATTGTCCGGCAATCTCCCGCAAATAGGCATAAGCGGCCACATCCGTGGCAATCTGATCTTCATAAACCAGCCGTTTATACAAACGGGAAGTCTTTCCACTGGAAAGCACATCGCTGACCAGATCCAAGTAGACCCCCTCTACGGAACCCCATTGCGGCACATTCCACACTTTGTATATCCGGGACTGGGGTACCCGATCTTGCATGACCATACGATGGGTACCGCTCATGCGTGGGATCCAGACCTTGTGAGCGCTTACCGGCGGCCCCGAGGGGATATCGCCAAAATACGCTTCCACCTTTTTCTTCACCTCGTCGGCATTGACATCCCCGGCGATTACCAGCACCGCATTGGCCGCACCATAGTACGTCTGAAACCATTCGTGTACGTCTTCCAGACTGGCGGCGTTCAGGTCCTCCATAGAGCCGATCACCGACCAGGAGTACGGATGTTCCCTGGGAAAGGTATTTTCCAGAATGGTGGCGAACACTTTGCCATACGGTCGATTCTCCGCCTGACGCTTTTCATTCTGAACCACGCCCCTTTGTTCATCCAGTTTTTCCTGAGTAACGGCTCCCAGCAAATGCCCCATGCGATCCGACTCCAGCCACAGGATGACGTCCAGGGCAGAAACGGGGACATTTTGAAAATAATTGGTGCGATCCTGATTGGTGGTGCCGTTACGATCGGTGGCTCCGATCCGATCCAGCGCCTGAAAGTAATCATCGTCAAAATTTTCGCTACCGTTGAACATCAGGTGCTCAAACAGGTGGGCAAAACCCGTCCGACCGGGCTTTTCGTTCTTGGAACCCACATGATACCACACGTTGACAGCGACAATCGGTGCTTTATGATCTTCGTGCACAATCAACGTCAATCCGTTCTCCAGAACATACTTCTGAAACGGGATGTCCACATCCCAATCTGAGCCGTCCTTTGCCGGAAGCGCCCATGGCAGGCCGCTCAGTAATAATAAAAAAACGATTGCCTTCCGAATCATCATCAAGACCTCCTGTTTGATTAAGTGAATCCATTGGCTGATACGGGCGTGGTGTACGGCTTCGGCATGTCTTTGTGGGGAGTGGGGATGATCCCAACCGGAAAAATCAAAATAGTGTCTCGCCTTCGGGCGTTTGGAATCCTACTCCAGAATGGCTCTGCCGGCATAACAGCGAGGTTCACCAACGCCTCTTTTTTAACGATATCTGTTTGATTAAAGTAGAATGGTTTTTACGGAAAATCCATGGATTTGTTTCTTTTATGGTTTTTTGCCGAAAAAAGACCATCCTTTCCTCCTCCGGGCACTTTTCGGTTCGCCCGGCTGATCTTTTGAAAATTGCGTTTGTTCAATATCAATCCTGCTTTAAATTCCGATTTTATGAAACAGGAAGGAGACGGGGAATGCATGTCCCGCGTTGGCGATGGACGCTTATTCTGATCGTTCTGCTCCCGTTGGTCTGGAACTGCCAGAAGGCCCCCCGGGTTCCGGTACCGGAGATACTATCCCAGACCCAGCGGCTTCCGTTGTTGCCCAACCGCCAGATTCGAAACATCATTTTGTTTGTCGGGGACGGCATGGGCATCACTCAAATCACCAGCGCCCGGATTTACGCCGTGGGTCCGGACGGCCGATTGACCATGGATCGGTTTCCTATAACCGCTCTGGTGACCACCCACTCGGCCGATCAACTGGTGACCGACTCCGCCGCCGGAGCCACGGCCATGGCCACCGGGGTAAAGACCCGAAACGGCATGGTGGGCATGAGTGCCGATAGCACCGCCTATCTCACCATTCTGGAAGCGGCGCAGGCATTGGACAAAGCCACCGGTCTGGTGGCCACCTCATCCATTACCCACGCTACACCCGCTTGTTTTGCGGCCCATGTGCCCAACCGAAAAATGGAGCCCGAAATCGCCCTCCAGCTGATACAACGCCGGGTCAACGTGCTGCTGGGCGGCGGGAAGAAATTCTTCTTACCGGCCGGCCGAAAGGGCGGCGCCCGCGAAGACAACCTGGATTTGCTGGCCATGGCCCGGGAACGGGGATATACGGTGGCCGAAACTCGGGAAGAAATGGAAAAAGCCCAGGGTGATTTTCTGCTGGGACTCTTCGCCGAAGAGGGCCTGACGACCCGGCGCCCCGAACCTACCCTGGCAGAAATGACTCAAAAAGCCCTGGAAATTCTGCGTAACGACATGGAAGGCTTCTTCCTCATGGTCGAAGGCAGCCAGATCGATTGGGGAAGTCACCAAAACGATACCGATAAAACAATCCGGCAATTGCTCCTGTTCGACGAAGCCATCAAAGTGGCCGTGGACTTCGCCATCAAAGACCTGCACACCCTGATTGTGATCACCGCGGACCACGAAACCGGAGGCATGGCACTGGAAGGCGGAACCCTTCGGGGGAAAAACCTGGATATTGACTGGACCACCCATTATCACACCGGACAATCGGTCCCCCTGTTCGCTTTTGGGCCCCATGCACTTTCTTTCTCCGGCGTGATGGACAATACCGACATCCCGAAACGGTTTGCCGCACTCTGGGGTTTTACGGATTTTCCCCGTCCCTTAGCTCAAACCGCCTTACCCTGACAAATCGGAAAACACCGGGGAGAACCATGATTCGTCGAACCGTCACCCTCACTCTGGTATTCTTTCTGGGAATGATTACAGGCTGGAACATTCACCATCATTTACCAACGTCCTCAGAAACCAAAGGAGGGACTCGAGGCACCTTCTCCCAACAGCTTACTCAATCGGTTCTGTGGTATCAAACCGCCGCCGAAGCCCGGGCCAGTTACTATCAGGCATACAACTGGGCACGCCATCAGCTGGAGCAATATCTGAAAAAAGACGGGACCTCCAAACCGCCCGCCGTGATTGTGGACGTGGACGAAACCGTGCTGGATAACAGCCCTTATGAAGCCTGGCTTATTCAAGCGGGTAAGTCGTATCCCGAAGGCTGGAATGAATGGGTACAAATGGCCAGGGCCCGGGCTTTACCGGGTGCGGTGGAATTTCTCTCCTTTGCCGACCAACATCAGGTAAACATTTTTTATGTCTCCAACCGGCACATCCAGTTACTGGAACCCACCCTCCAGAACCTGAAACGTCAGGGTTTCCCTCAGGCGGAGGCCCAACATGTACTGCTGCGCAACCGGAGTTCCAGTAAAGAGCCGCGCCGCCAACAGATTGCCCGACAATACGACATCGTGTTGCTTGTTGGGGATAATGTAAGCGACTTCGCCCGGACATTCGAGGAAAAATCGGTTCCCGAACGCCGGGAAGGCGTGGATCGGTTCCGAAAAGCGTGGGGAAGCCGCTTTATCGTTCTCCCGAATCCCATGTACGGGGAATGGGAAGGAGCCGTTTACCGATACCAATGGAATCTGCCACTGGAACGAAAACGGGAGTTGCGTTTACACGCTCTGACCCCTGCTCCCCTGCCTTTTCCCTGATACGCAAGGGGAGACAGCTGTAATGCATTCTCGGGGAGCGTGTCCCAGAAAAACAGTCTATGACACAACAAATAAGGTGTATTCCAACAGAAACTCTGCAACATGGCTCCATATTCACTCAGGATCAAAAACTGTGAGGGCGTTATGAAGTACGGGTTGATCGTTATACTGAGTCTGTTATTCAACGCGCCTTTGAAGGCGCAATCATCGGAACAATCCCGCTTGCATGAATTATTTCAGGAAGCCTGGGAATTCCAACTGCAGGAAAGCCCATTGTTTGCCACCCGAGTGGGAGTTCATACCTACAACGACCGCTTACCCTCGGTCCGTCCGGAAGACTTCGCCCGTAGCGCAGCCCGAATGCGGCAATTTTTAGAACGGTTGCAACAAATTGATCGCCGGTCGCTCCCCGAAGAAGAACAAATCAATTACGACATTTTCCAATGGCAGCTGGAAAACTCTGTCCGTGAATACCAATTTCAGGTTCATCTCATGCCGATCACCCATCGCAGCGGTTTTCATATTCAATTCCCTCAACTTCCCCGATGGGTACCTTTGAACACCCTCACCGATTACCGTAATTACCTGTCCCGTTTGCGCGCTTTTAAAACCTATGTTCAGCAGCACATTGAACTCATGCGCGAAGGCATTCGCCGGGGCTACACCCTGCCTCGAATCATTCTGGAGGGGATAGAGGAAACCATCCGTCCCCACATCGTCGACGATCCCGAAAAGAGCTTGCTTTACGATCCCTTCCGGCATTTACCCGAGCGATTCAGTCCGGAGGTTCGACAGCAACTTCAGCGGGAAGCCCGAGTGGCCATCCGGGAATCGGTGATCCCCGGATATCGACGGCTGCTACAGTTTTTGCAAGAAGAATACTTGCCCGCGGCGCGCACCACAATCGGGGCCCGCGATCTACCCAACGGCGCGGCCTTCTATCGGCACCGGGTCCGTTACTACACCACCCTGGAACTGGATCCCGAAACCATTCATCACATCGGATTGCAGGAGGTGCGACGAATCCGCAAAGAAATGGAAACGATCATTCAGGAGCTAAATTTTAGCGGGGATTTAAAGGCCTTCATGACGTTCTTGCGCTCCGACGATCGCTTTTATGTGGACACTCCAGAGGCGTTGATGAAGGAGGTGGCCTACGTGCTCAAACGAATGGATGGCGAATTGCCGCGATTATTCAAACAACTGCCACGCATGCCGTACGGCATTAAACCGGTACCGGATTTTATTGCACCCCGAACCACCACCGCCTATTATCAGCGACCTGCAGGAGACGGTACCCGTGCGGGCATTTATTTCGTCAATACCTACGATCTGAAAAGTCGTCCCCTGTACGAAATTGAGGCCTTATCGTTTCACGAAGCGGTTCCGGGGCATCACCTTCAATTGGCGTTGCAGCAGGAATTAACCAATCTTCCCCCGTTCCGGCGTTTTGGGGGATTCACTGTATTTGTGGAAGGCTGGGCCTTGTATGCCGAGCGCCTGGGACTGGAAGTGGGATTTTATCAAGACCCGTACAGTAATTTCGGGCGTTTAACGTACGAAATGTGGCGTGCCTGTCGACTGGTCGTTGACACCGGAATGCATTACCTGGGGTGGAGTCGGCAACAGGCCATTGATTTTATGGCTGAAAACACGGCACTAACGCTGTTGAATATTACCAATGAAGTAGACCGTTACATTAGCTGGCCGGGGCAGGCTTTGGCGTATAAGATGGGAGAATTGGAAATTCGCCGCTTACGTCAGGAAGCAGAAGAACGTTTGGGGTCAGCGTTTGACCTTCGAGAGTTTCATCAGGTGGTTCTGGAAGAAGGCGCCATCCCGCTTCAGGTGCTCCGGCAGCGGGTGGAGAAATGGATACGTGCAAAACAAAATTGACCCTCACTCCGCCAGGCCGAAGCGCTTGAGCTTCCGCCACAGCGTGGCCCGATCGATGCCCAGTAATTTGGCTGCGCGGGCTTTGTTGCCACCGGTGATGATCATGGTGTAATAAATGAATTGCCGTTCCATATTCTCCAAATAGGTGGCCAGATTGGTATTTAAGGGCGTCGGGTTTTCCGCATCACTGGAAAATTCCATCGCCAGGGCAATTTCTTTGAACCCGTCGCCATCCAGGTCCAGAATAACCGGCGTTGCATATCCAAAGTGGTGGTCAAACCGATGGGTAATGCGTTTTGTTTCGATATCCCAGATGCAAATGGCGCGGGGTTCCAATGCATATCCCGCACTGGGGGTAAAAATCAACTCCGGATTCCCGTCATTGTTAATGTCCGTAACCTGAGAAAAAACACCCATATCTCCGGGTTTTTGATTGGGAATATTCCGCTTGCGGATTATGGGAAATTCCTTTAAAAGAAATTCCGGGTGGGATAAATCGATGATACTTAAATAGAGATATTGCTCCCCGCTGGTAAAGATAAATATCTCCTTCCAGTTGTCGCCGGTGATATCGGCATAGCATTGAGACTTGAAAATAATGAGATGACCAAAATTAAACTGGTCAATCAGCCCCAGATGGTAATCCTGATAGACTTTTATACTATAGGCAGAATTGTACGTGTCGTTCAAAACAACCATTCGTTCCTGAAGGGTATCCCCGGAAAGGTCGGCAAAATA
>WFTQ01000080.1 GCA_015485355.1 bacterium
GTGTAAAAAGACATTGGGCAACCGATTGATCAGGGGATCGAAATCTCGGGGCACAGCGATGTCGATTAAAAACAGGGGCCGTCCCGCACGGTTCGGCAGCAGGGCCTTCACCTGATCCCGGGTGAGCACATATCGGCGAGCGCTGGTCGAACCGATGATTAAATCCACCGTTTTCAACACTTCCGGCAACATTCTCATGGGGATGGCCTGGCCATCCAGAATCCGGGCCAGCTGTTCGGCGCGGGCGAAGGTGCGGTTGGCGATAAAGAGCCTGCCTATGCGTTTTTCCCGCAGGTGTCGAGCGGTCAATTCCCCGGTTTCGCCGGCACCAATCAGCAAGGCGTTCAGATTGGATAAGTCTTTGAAGATTTTATGGGCCAGCTCCACAGCGGCGTAGGCCACACTCACGGCTCCTTCACCCAGGGCCGTTTCCGACCGCACCCGCTTTCCGGAAAAGAGGGTAAAATTAAACAACCTGCGCATCAGGGTACCCGCCGTACCGGCCTCGGTGGCAATCTGAAAGGCCTCTTTCACCTGACCCAGAATCTGCGGTTCGCCCAAAACCATGGAATCCAGCCCCGCCGCCACACGAAACAAGTGCCGTATCGCATCTTCCCCTTCCCGAAAATAAAACAGCTCCCGATGCTCGGATACAAAATCGGGTCGGGTGCGAAGAATAAATTCCTCTAACAGCCTCTGAACCGGAGCGGATACCCGAGCAACCACATAAATCTCCGTCCGATTACAGGTGGAAAGGATGAAGGCCTCGGAAAAGGCATCGTTTTGGAGCAGCAGCTTCAAAAAGTGCGGCATCTCCCGTGCTTCGTAGGACAATGTCTCCCGTACCTCAACCGGTGCAAAGCGATGATTTAGACCCAGAACGTAAATTTCATATTGGGCGTCCATGGGTTTCACCGAAATACATGAAATGAAGTTAGAAAAAGGTTCATGGCCACCATGGAAAATAAAATGATAGCAAATCCCATTAACGATAACCAGGCCACGCGCTTCCCCGTCCAACCCAGCTTCTTGCTTCCCAGAATGACCAACCCGTATACCACCCAGGTAATTAAGGCGATGATAATCTTGGGATCGGGATTAAACAACTTATGGAACAACAGGTAAGACCAAACCCCGCCCAACACTATCGCTACAGTCAGGAAAGAAAATCCCAAAATGGCCGCCTTGATGTTCATCTCGCTTAGAACCTCCAGAGAAGGCAAACGACTATAAATCACCCCAAAGCGACTGCTCTTGATATCATGAAACAGCAGGAGGTACATAATGCCATACATGGCCGAGATCGCCAGCGCCGAATACCCCAGAATGGCCGCCGTTGCATGAAAGATGAAAAAGGGACTCTGCAATATTTCAGGAATTCCCCGCCCAAAACTGATGAAGGCCGAAGAAAACAACTGAAGGAAAAAAACAAAAATTAAAATGAAATATCCGGTCGTTTTCACCTGAATGCGATACTCGATATAGAGGTAAATCAGGGTAATGGCCAGGGCCAGCACGGTGGCGGCTTCGTAGAGATTGGCCAGGGGATAATGCCGATAATAAAAGCCCCGTAAAAAGACCTCAAAAAAATGGATGGCCGCGGTAAAGCGCAGAAACCGGGTCATGTACCGGGCCGCGAAGGCTTCTTCACGGAAAAAATAGAGGGCGTACAGATAGGTGGCGGTAAAATAGAGAATGGGCAGAACCGTATTAAAAAAACTGATTACGAAGTCCATTCCTGCCTCTCAATAACTGACCAGTCAGTCATATTTTAGCAAACAAAAACAAGGCCTGCAAGCAAATAATTTTTTTCCGCCGATATTGGTTACTGTCAAAGAACCACTCGGATCACTTTGCCCCGTCGAGGTGAGACGGTTTTCCAAAACCCGGCGATGCTTATCGTGCGGACGCCGGGTGCATTCGCCGCATTGCTTCGCGCGGAGGATTAAAATAACCCAGTTGAACGGCGGGAAAAGTCTTTTTTAACCACTGCAACCATCGGGGAATTCCAAGGACCTCGTCCGCATGATCGGGCAACGATAGGCTCTGGATATACCATTCCGGATCGATGTTCAAGTTACGCGTTTGAATCATGTGGATTCGGGTGTCTCGAATAAGTTGTTCCAGGGCCTGCATTTCCTCCGGATGATCGGTAAATCCAGGAAAGACAAAATAGTTCAAGGAAGCCCAGCGACCATACCGGCGGACGATCTGTAATGATGCTTTCACCGCCTCAAAGGTGTAATTGCGGGGACGGTAATAGGCGTGATAGAAATGGGGTTGGGCCGAATTCAGGCTCACCCGAATGCTGTCCAAGCCCGCCCGGCAGAGCCGTTCCACCTGATCGGGATCCCCGGCATTGGTGTTGACATTGATCACCCCTTTATCGGTTCGCCGGCGGATGCGTCGGATGGCCTCCGCCATAACCTCTGCGGCCAGCAACGGGTCTCCTTCGCATCCTTGACCGAAGCTGACCACCGCCCGCGGCGCCTGTTCCAGATGCAACACAGCGATTTCGGCGATCTCTTCCGGCGTGGGGACAAAACCAATGCGTTCCTGGGGAGCGGTGATTCCATGCTCCCGGGGCTGCCAGGAAATGCAGCCTACACAGGCGGCATGGCAACCGGGACTCACCGGCAGGGGGCCTTCCCAGCGACCCAGGGTAAAATTCCGGGCAGCGGGACACCCATACCGGAACACACAATTTTCTATCAGATGCCGCGCCAGACGGTTGTGCGACAACTGCCTCAACAGCCGTCGGGCTTCGGTTTCAATCAGCGCCGGATTAAACAAACCCAGATCCTGGCGCAGATCCGGGTCGATCCGAGTGGCGGTGACATAAAACTGTCCCCCCTTCCAGCCAAGGGCGGTGTAACAGTACAAAGGCAAACGGGGTGCCCCCGGCACACTTCGATACGCCGCCCGATAATATTGAAGATAGGCAGGCGCCATAAAGGCAGCCACCGGATACACCCGTTGACCCTGATAGTCCCGAACTTCGACAATGGTGTTCTTCCGGGGATCATACCCCAGAGCCACACGTCCCGGTAACTCAAACAAATCGCTTCCGTAAGGCAAAGCGATGATCTCTTCTTCCGAGGGCAAAACCGGCGTGTTTAAATACATTCCGACCATCCGATAGGCCGGAATCTCAAAAAGGTTTCCCTCCCCGTCACTGACGACCAAATATGGTAATCCCCGGCTGCCGCGCCGATTTTTCTTTCCCATGCAAAGGGCTCCCTGTACTCTTCCACCGGACCGAAATGCACATGTCAACCGTACACGAGGCGGAAATATAACATCATTTTTCGGGGAGACCAACCGCCTGCCCGTGAAAAACGGCCCAATCGTATGCGCCTGAACCTACCCGGCCGTTCTTCTTGGCCCGATCCTGCGCTTTCTCCCATCCCTATCCCGAGCCTTGCCCTCCGCTGATGGAGGGCTGGAACCTGGCACCGGGATCATGGGGGGGGTCCGTTTTCCGGCACGGTCCGACACCGTTTACCACGCGGGTTACCACCCAAGGGGCAATACCGCTACCCCGCCAGGCGGGCCCCGGCCTCCCCGCCACGAAAAAGGCCTGCCAAATTTCACCCCTTCGGAAGGATCAACCGTCGTTCTGGTAGATCACCTTTTGTTCCGGCAGCACATTTTTGATGAAATACTTGATCTGATGGGCCTTATCAAAAGACAACCATTCTAAGGAGATGTGGATTTCCGAGTCATCTTTTCGCCGAACCACCAACTCAGCGGGCAAGAAGGTGACACTGACCACCTCGTCCCATAAAACTTTGATGCGTTTCCAGAGGGTTTCCTGAAAAACGAGCTTTTGGTGATCCAGGTAGATGTAGGTGTTAATAAACAGTTGTTTATAAAACAGCGCCATCACCAGAAGCAAGACGGCGGCAATCAGCAGGAGAATTTGTGGATAACTTCCCGGGGAAAATTGTAAGGCGGCGATCATGCTTCCAAACCCTAATAGAAAATAAAAAATGCGCCGAATTCCCAGGTCCAGATAAGGGTTTTCTGCACGAAAAATCACTTGGCCCTCCTTGGTTAGGTCAGCCCCTACCCATTTCCCTTGTAAAGAACATTTCCAGAATAAGTTTAGAGAAATTTTAAAATATTTCAAAATGATTAAATTTTCAGGAATGGAGAATTTGATTTCGCTAACATTTAGAAGCGGGTCATTCGTCGGATCGCTTCGACCCGTTGCTCCACATCGTTTCGGGTAATCGTTTTTAAACGTTTAAAGCTGAAATCTTCCACGGTAAACGAGGCCACAATGCTGCCATAAATGACGGCCCGGCGCATATGGGTCTCATTAATTTCGCGGCAGGCCGCCAGGTATCCCAGGAATCCTCCCGCAAAGCTATCCCCCGCGCCGGTGGGATCGATGACCCGGGGGACCGGATAGGCGGGAGAAAAGAAGTAGTTCCGGTTGGTCACCAGGACGGCCCCGTGTTCCCCCTTCTTGATGACTAAGGCCGTGGGACCCAACCTCAATAGTTTTTGGGCCGATTGAAATATATGAGGATGTCCGGTGAGTTCACGAATCTCCTCGTCGTTGAGGATTAATATATCCACCCGCTGAATGACCGCCTCCAGTTCCCGGCGTTTCCCACTGATCCAGAAGTTCATAGTATCCAGAACGGTCAATCGCGGACGTCGAATGCGATCCAGAACGGTCATCTGCAACTCCGGATCGATATTGGCCAGAAAGATGAACCGGCTTTCGCGATAATGGTCGGGGATCTCGGGCCGAAATTTCTCGAAAACGTTTAAATAGGTGAACAGTGTATCGCGGCGATTCATATCCCGTCGGTAGCGTCCTCCCCAGCGAAAGGTTTCTCCCTCTTCTACTTTGAGGCCTTCCAGACTCACCCGTCGTCCTTTCAGGAATTCGATCTGGGAAAAATCGAAATCGGTGCCGACGACGCCGACGACGTTCACCGGGGCGAACAGGCTGGCAGCGGCACTGAAATACAGCGCCGATCCCCCGGGAGAATCGGTGGCTTTCCCGTAAGGGGTTTCCACAGTGTCCAGAGCGATGGAACCGACCACTAAAATCGACATAACCCGTTTATCCTATTGTTAATCTTGTGCCATTGTGTTATCGACCATTCGAGAAATTAAGTGAGTCCCAGCCCGGCCGAATCGTCGGCCCCGGGTTGTTGCCGATATGTTGCCGAACACGCCTTCAGCAGGTCTTTTCCTCGACCCCGCCCAACGCCCCCGTCTTGCCCCGCCGGTGAATCCGCTCCTTGAATTCGCCGATGGCCTGGTTTCGGGCCGCCTACAACGTGCCTCAGCATCGCGCAAGGGGCCGGCTCTCCGCAGAACCGACGTTACATCCGTTCCGGTGCGGAAACGCCCACGATACGGAATCCATTGGCCAACACAATGCGGGTAGCCAGGCAAAGGGCCAGGCGGGCCTGGGTGAGCTCGGCATCGTCTCCGATTACCCAACAATCGGTATAAAATTTATGAAAGGCGGTCGAAACCCCCGACAAATACTGGGTAAGCAAATGGGGCTCGAAATCCCGGGCGCAGTTTCTTACCAGTTTGGGGAATTCCATCAATTTCTTAATTAACTCCAGCTCGCTCTTTTCCACCAGCCGATGCAGGGCCTCCATCCGCCGAAAACGAATCCCTTTTTCTTCGGCATTTCGCAGTATGCTGCAAATCCGGGCATGGGCATATTGGGTATAGTAGACGGGGTTTTCCTCGGACTGGGTTTTGGCCAGCGAGAGGTCAAAATTCAGATGACTTTGCATGCTGCGCATGAGAAAGAACCAGCGGGTGACGTCGGCGCCCACTTCATCGATTAATTCATCCAGGGTAATGAAATTGGCCTTGCGGGTGGACATTTTCACCTTCTCTTTGCCCTCGTACAGGGTCACAAATTGATGGATCAGGACTTTTACCCGACCGATGTCGTATCCCAGAGCTTGTAGTCCCGCCAGCACATCCGGGTAAGTATCAATATGGTCGGCGCCAAACAGATCGACGATTAGATCAAACCCCCGATCAAATTTGGTCTTGTGGTAAGCGATATCCGGCATCCGATAGGTGGGTTCCCCGCTACTTTTGATAATCACCCGATCCTGGTCCCGTCCAAAGGCCGTGGCTTTAAACCAGAGAGCCCCGTCTTTTTGATACGCCCATCCTTTTTTCTTCAAAGACTGCACCACAGCGTCGACGGCCCCATTGGCATACAAATCCAACTCATTATAAAACGAGTCGAACACAATACCCAGCCGGGCCAGCGTCTTTTTGATGTCCGCAAAGATGCGTTGTTCCGCCGAAGTTTTAAAAATCTCCAGGTCCTTCTCCGCTTTCAAAGCATCACCGTACTCTTCCACCAGATGACGGGCAATATCCCGAATATATTCCCCCTGGTAGTAATCTTGCGGGAACTCTATGGATTCGCCCAACAGCTCCAGGTAGCGCAACCGGACGGAATCGGCCAGAATCCGCATCTGCCGCCCCGCATTGTTGAAATAATATTCTCGTTGCACCTGATAACCCACCCACTCCAGCAAATGGGCAATCGTGTCCCCCAGTACCGCCTGACGGCCATGCCCCACGGTTAACGGCCCGGTGGGATTCGCACTCACAAACTCTACCTGAGCCTTTTGTCCCGCATGATCCCGAAAGCGACCATAGTGTTCTCCCTGTTCCAGGATATGCCGCACGCCCTGTTGTAAAAATTCCGGAGCCAGAAAGAAGTTCACAAACCCTGGACCGGCGATTTCCGTGCGGGCAATTTTTCGGGAATCCAATCGCAGCCGATCCACAATCGTCCGGGCAATCTGACGAGGATGTTGTTTCACCTCCCGCGCCAGAAGCATGGCCAGGTTTACACTGATATCCCCATGGGCTTCCACCTTTGGACGTTCAAACTGATAAGCAACAGCCGGCCAGTTTAGATCGGCTAAAACGGCATCCAGTTGGCTTTTAAGGTAGGACTCTATCTGAAGTAACATTATCCTCCATCCGGGTTATTTTTGCATCCGCCCACAATTTCTCCAGTGCATAGTACAGGCGCACCTCCGGCCGAAAGATATGCACCACCACATCGACATAATCCAGCAACACCCAGTTCAAATGCTCATAGCCCTCTTTGTGCCACATCTTGATGTGGGCTTTCTCCAGTTCGGTTTCGATGGAATCGGCGATGGCCTTCACATGCAAGTCCGACTCTCCGGATACGATGACGAAAAAATCGGTGACATCGGTTAGCCGGCGCAGATCCAAGATCACGATATCCCGGCCTTTTTTCTCCCAGGCCAAACGGGAAATTTTATCGCTCAATTCCCGGGACGTCATCTCCCTCTCATTCATTCTTAAACGGTTTAAACGTTTTATAATCGCGCCCCAATACAATGGTGGCATCCAATTGCAGATGCATATTTTTCTGGAGCTGAATCCGCTTCTCGGACAGGCCGATCAGCCGGGCCACTTTCTGTACCCTTTGGGTATTACCAGAACGGTTCAAGATGAAGGTCTTTTCCACGTTAAAATGCTTATAATTTCGGTTATCCACCACATCAATACCCTGGTCCCGTAAATAATCGGTCATCCGGGAAGCGATGCCCTCCACCCCACAGCCGTTCAGTACTTCCACCTGAATTTTTCGGGTCACCGGTTTAGGGCGAGGGGTCTCCCGGGCGGCCGAGCCGGAAGTTTCCTGCGAAGGCGTCGGATCTGCAGAACCCGTTCGATTCGACGGCTCAGGATTCCTGGAGGCGATTCCCTTCCGCCCCGTTGGAGGAATCGCTTGTGCCGTTTCCGGAAGGTGACGGGATTTTTCCTTCAGAGGAAGCAATTCCAGCCGTTTCCATTCGGTGGTCTTCAACAGGACCAGCGTATTAAACAGAACCAGCAGCGTCAGGATCGACAAACCGCTGATGCGGAAAAAACGTCCCACCGGGCCGGGCAATTTCCGCTCCGCCCGTGACCCAGGAAACCGCTCGCTTTGAAGGATTCTGCGAATGACAGGATTGGATAGATCCCTTCGGGTGCGTTTAACCAAAACTCTATCTTCCTCTGGCTCCGTTTTCCTCTCTATTCCAATCAAAGGGTCTGTATCCGGAATATCGAGGGTAATAAAAATACCCCGGTTGGGATTGAATGCCTATGTGAAACATGACATTTTTGCCCGGACGGTAATACAAATCCGCCCCCCCGAAAAACTGAGTGTTGTTGCCGTTGGGGGAAAAACTGTTCAGGGGAGTATTGAGCACCCCCAGATTAATACGCAGGAATAACGGATCACTAATCTGATAATCTATGGTGTTCATATACGCATTGACGAGCAATCCACGTCCACCCAAATTCATGTAAGAAACGGAGAAGGTATGATTCATTTGCAAACGATCGGATTGGAGGAAGCTAAACAGACTACCGGTAGGACTCACCAGCACCTTGCGAAAATCCGGTAGCCGCGTCTGCTTCTTAAACTGGGCAAAACCCACAGCTGGAAGCAATAAGACGATCAAAACCAACCCGATTTTCTTCATGGTTACCTCCTCAATTTGATTTCCCGTAGAAATCGGGATATTTTATACGCTTAAATTTACATACTTCTTCCTAAAAAATAAAGCTAAATTTCTGTCCCCCAGGTCATGGTTTTGAACGGTTTATCCGGATCCAATCCGTTTCCAGAAAGCGCACCCGCGATCATTCTTTCCCGGCGATGATCATTCGATTTCAGGAAAAGCGACGAAACCCCTACACCGTCCATCGCCATTCACTTTTGAATCCAGGAAACCGGGATGTTCCCTTGCAAGCGGGGTGACGGCAACGATACCTGAGCGGGGGCGATCACTCGCCGGCCGTTAAATCAGCGGGAGGTGCCGGTGTACATCTGTCAGCTGCGTTAGCCCCCCGGATTTCCACGCGTCCGTTGTCCGTGTTCAGCAAACATCACCCCGACCCTGTGCCCGAAGATCAGCTACACCCAGGCGGGATAGACGGGCTGCATTATACGGCCTATAATCATTCCGCCGTCCCCGGGAGGCAGGTGCGGCATCATCCACCTCCCAGGCACTTTTGATCAATCCATATGATATTTAAAAGAAAGCTTTACTTTGGCCCGGTATGCCACCACCTTGCCGTCTTCAATCTTCACATCCAGTTCCGACACTTCCGCCACCCGCAAATCCTGCAAGCTTTTGCTGGCGGCTTCCACCACATTTTTCACCGCATCTTCCCAGGATGTGGTGCTGGTACCCACCAGTTCAATCACCTTGTAGATACTGTCCGACATCACGACCTCCTTTACTTTTTAAACCAACATTCCCATGAATTAACAAACTTTCCTGCCCCCTTTTTCGGGATAGGTTCTCAAACCTCCGGTGAAACGAGTCTTTGCAAAGTCCGACATTTTATTGCTCATCAATAACCAAGATCGAAAAGACCCCACAAGAGGGAAAACCCCATCGAACCGAGTGGTGCAACACACCGGAAACCGCTTCCCTGGAAAACGCCCCCCTTGGGCATCGATTCAGCGTCCTGCAGTGGATTATACGGTATGAAGAGCTGATTGTCAAGACAGGAATCTTGTACCCTTCTTTTTGCGAATTCCCTGGGGATAGGGATGGAGGTGAGGGACGATTATGCAGAAGGGTTTGGGGCGGTTTTGCCATGGGAAAAAATGGGTTCTTGCACTCTGACAGATTCGGGACGCGCTTCCCTTCTATGGTCGGCGGTAGGATAATCGAGGAAACCGCCGCCGACATTCCGTTTTAAGCCATCCGGTGGAACATAGCCTGCCGCATCAATGCCTGAATTTCCAGGGGTTCGCCGTTACGGGCATCCCGTACCAGCCGATGCACCCCCTTTTTGCAACGGGAAACACAAACGCCACATCCCATACAGCGGCGGGGATCCACCTTCACAGTACCGTTTTCTAACCGGATGGCTTCAAAAGGGCAGGCCCGCACACAGGCCCCACAGGCGGTGCACTTCCCGGCGTCGGGATGATTGAGGTAACCGGAAGCGGCCAGCATGGGGGTTCCATGCCGCATGGCCTGCATGGCTCCGCAACAACAGGAACAACAATTGCAGATGGCATAAAAGCGTCCCAGCATGGCGTCTTTGAAAAAAGCATGGTGTACGTGACCGCGGCGGTGTTCCCGGGTTAAAATGGCGACGGCTTCCTGAGGAGTAATCCGCCGGGCCCGATGGGGATGATGTTCCAATACAAAACCGGCGAAAGGTTCACCAATAATCAAACATACATCCAAGGGTTTGCAGGGATTCACACGACTGGAACGGCAGGGACATTCCATGGCGGCAATGTGATCGGGATGTTTCAAGATTAAATCGCGTGCCTTTCGGTAGGGGATAATGCGCTCCAGATTTTCCAGCCGGATGTCCCGTTCCACAGTTACCAGACGTCGAGCAGCCTCCAGGGTCAATACCTTTCCATGATAGGCATCGGCAAAGGCCCTGTGGCCATCGCGCTCCGTTTTCCGAGGTCGATAGCGCAACCCTTTTGCAAGTAGGTTCCAGATAGGAAGCACCCATCGGGTGGCGGGATGTTCCCCCGTGCCCACCCCAATATACAAGTAAGGCCAGCGGGCGTAAATGTATCCATGCAACCAATCTCCAAATGTAACCCCCCGGCTTTGACCGGCTTCCTGAATAAAGGCTTTCGTAGAAGGTTTTAAGAAGGGTATCCGTAAAAGCACTTTCCAGATCATCGTGCCCTTTCTCCGACATTTGGTATGGATCTGAATAATAGGAAATTGCATTGAAATTTTCAACAGGTAACAGGCGCCTTCAGGACAATTCTCCGCCGTGGTCGGTTCCAAAGGCGGAAGGTGGTTCGCTCGGCCATTTTCTGTTTTTCTTCTGATGACACTGGATCGCAGGATCCGTTCGTTTCCGGCTGAACCCGGCTGTTTTTGATCCGAACGGCATACCACCGCCCCGCTTGATGCTATACCGGCTTAACGTGCCGAGGCTTAAAACAGTGGGCCTTCCTCCCGCATCGCTCTGCAACCGAAGAGAACCCACGTCCCATGCCACAACCTTTTCCTTCCCCCATCGCCGGCATCATTTTTTCCAAAAAGTGGGAGAAAACAGAATGATCACGGTAAAGACTTCCAGCCGCCCCATTAACATCAATGCGGCCAGCACCCATTTGCCGGCGGCCGGAATATGGGCATAATTATCCGTGGGCCCTACGGTACCCAATCCCGGTCCAATATTGCCCAGGCAAGCCGCCACTGCACCAAAAGCCGAATCGATGTCCAACCCCAGAGCCGCCATGACAAAAACTCCGGTAACAAAAATGATCATGAACAGAACGAACAATCCCAGAATGTTTCCCATAACATCTCTGGGGATTACGGTGCGACCCATCCGAACCGGAACCACTGCATGAGGATGAAGCAGACGCACAATCTCGCTGTAGACGAATTTGAACAGAATAAAAATGCGAATCACCTTAAGCCCCCCTCCCGTGGAACCGGCACACCCTCCAATAAACATCAACGTGAACAACACAAACTGAGAACTAAAAGACCAATGTTCGTAATCGGCGGTAGCATATCCGGTGGTGGTGAGTATTGAGACGACTTGAAAAAGGGTCTTTTGTAGTCCTTCCCGCGGATCGGAATAATGATTGCGAAAGGTGTCGGCACCTATCAGCAAGACCGCCAGACCGATAATACCGACAAAAAAGCGAAACTCCACATTACGGACATAAGTTCGCCATTCTCCCCGTAAAAACCGAAAATGCAGAGAAAAGTTTGTCCCGGCCAGAATCATAAAAAATATAACGATATAGTCAATCAGGGCGCTGTTATAGGCGCCGATACTGGCATTTCGGGTAGAGAATCCTCCCGTGGCCATGGTGCCGAAGGTATGACAGAGAGCATCGAACAGATTCATGCCGGCCAGCATCAACAGAAGGGTCTCGATCGCCGAGAGCAACAGATACACCCCCCACAAGATTTTAGCCGTTTCTGTGATGCGGGGAGTCAACTTATCGGCCACGGGTCCCGGGACCTCGGCTTTAAACAACTGCATTCCCCCTACTCCCAGAAAAGGCAAAATCGCCAGCGACAAAACAATAATGCCCATGCCTCCAATCCAGTGAGTCAAACTGCGCCAGAAGAGGAGTCCATGGGGCAGCGCTTCGATATCGGTTAAAATGGTGGCCCCGGTGGTGGTAAATCCCGACATGGTCTCGAAAAACGCATCGGTAAAACCGGGGATTTCTCCCGAGATCACAAACGGCAGACTGCCGAAGAAGGAAAACACCAGCCAGCCCATGGTCACGATGGCAAAACCCTCTTTGGGGCGCAATTCCTGATTGAAGCGCGTCATCGAAAAGGCCGCAACGCCGCAGACGAGAGTAATGCCCGAGGCAATCAACAGGTCAAGGTAATCCGAATCCCCATAGTACAGCGAGAAGGGCACCGGCACGACCATGGCCACGGAAAGGAAGACCATCAAAAGCCCCAGAATATGGACAACACTACCAACCCGCATGCTCCATCCAATGTTTTATTGGCCTGCGTTTTGGAATCATTAAGGCCGGGGGAATGGGCCGGGGACACCCTCCCTTAAGCAAGGCCTTGCGGGAAAAGATCGTGCCGGCAGGATGCCCATCGGCCTGGTTCCGAGGGCTTTTGTCCGAGGGATGCGTTGTAGCGCAGCCTGCCGCCAGGACGTTTTGCCTCCTCATTTGAAAAACTTTTCCACTTCACTTCGGGCCTGGGGGAGCATGAACACCAACACCCGGTCTTCCGGCTGAATGTGGGTATCACCCCGAGGGATGACGAGTTCCCCATTGTGCATAACGGCGCCAATAATGGCCTGTTTGGGAAAATGGATCTTGCGCAACGGCTTCTGGGTAATTTTGCTTCGGGGACGGGCAATAAATTCGATGATTTCGGCTTCCACCCCCGGCAGGGTATTGATCGACGCGATTTGTTTATGACGGATAAACCGTTGAACGGCGTTCACGGTAATCAGCTGTTTACTTACCACGGCGTCCATTCCGATGGTGGGGGTAATAGGCAGATATTCCACCTTGTTTACCAGGGCGATGGTCCGCGGCACTTTTAAGTGTCGGGCAACCAGGGTGGCAATGATATTGGTCTCGTCGTCCCCGGTCACAGCAATGAAGGCGTCCATCTCCGTTATGCCCTCCAGCGCCAGTAAATCGATATCGGTACCGTCGCCATGGATGATAAGGGTATCGGGCAAGATGTCGGCAATTTCCTGAGATTTCTCCGCGCTGCTTTCGATAATTTTTACGTTGATCTCCCGAGACAACCGCCGGGCTATGAATTGGCCGATCAATCCGCCCCCCAGAATCATCACATTCTCGATGCGGGTTTTGCTCTTTCCGGTCAGCTCGATAAATTGGGGGATAAAATCCGGATCGCTGATAACAAAAATCTGATCCCCTCGAACCAGAATGTCCTCTCCCCGGGGAATTACCGTGCGTTGTTTGCGATTGATGGCCACGATGCGCATGGGTGGATTGCCGAACCGTTCTCCCAGTTCTTTCAGCGGAATGCGCAGGATCGGCGCATCCTGTTCCAGACGGATTCCCAGGAGTTGAATGCGTCCCCCTTCAAATTCCAGTACATCGGTGGCACTGGATTGGCGAATGAGCCGTACGATGGCATCGGCGGTCTCTTTTTCCGGGTGGATGATTAAATCCACTCCCAAATCTTCGGGTTGTAATATGAAGTCCGAAGCGGTATATTGAGGATTGCGGACGCGTGCGATGGTGGTCGGTACGCCAACCCGCCGGGCCATCATACAGGTCATAAGGTTGACCTCGTCCTGGTCGGTCATACCGGCAACAATATCGGCAGACTCTATTTGCGCTTTCTTGAGAGTACGGAAACTGGCTCCGTGCCCTTCCACCACCATGGCATCCAGCTGTTCGGTGGCCCGCTTGACCTGATGGGAATTTTTTTCCACGATAATGATATTGTGCTTTTCCATTAACAGGCGCTTGGCCAATTGAAATCCGATATCCCCTGCCCCGATGATCAGCACATTCATGTTTCGTTTATCCGTTTCTTGAGATTGCCAGACCTTGTTTTTCCCGTTTTTCCCACCTCAGCGGCATGGGAACGGGCCTATTTTATTTTCGGCCGTAATGTCGGCAGCCTTATGGCACCCTTTCATGCAGACTGATTCATTTTTTCAGAAGTTCCCGAAATACGTTGATGGTGTAGTCAATATCGGCATCGGAAACATCCAGGTGGGTGACCGCCCGGAGTTTACCGGGTCCCAGATTCAGCAGAAACACACCGCGCTGGTGGAGTTGTTCGACCAGGGCATCTGCCGTCATGACCTCGGGATGGACTTCGAACCGTAGAATGTTGGTTTGTACGCGTTCCAGATCGATGTGAATACCGGGCAGTTCGGCGAGGGCCTCGGCCAGCCGTCGGGCCCGGCGGTGATCGTCGATCAGGCGTTCCCAATGGTGTTCGATGGCATACAGGGCCGCTGCGGCCAGGATGCCCGCCTGCCGCATACCGCCTCCATATGCCTTACGATAATAGTGCGCCTGCTGGATAAAATCCGAATCACCCACCACAATAGAGCCCACAGGCGCACCCAATCCCTTGGAAAAGCACAACATTACCGAATCGAAAGGCCGGGCATAGTCCTTTAAAGAAATCCCCGTGGCCACAGATGCATTCCACAAACGAGCCCCATCCAGATGCATCTTTAAACCCCGCCGCCGGGCCAGGGAAGCCATCCGTTCCATCTCTTCCAGGGGGTAAAGAACACCCCCCGCCCGGTTATGGGTGTTTTCCAGGCAGATCAATCGTGTTTGCGGCTGATGCACGTCTTTTGGACGAATCGCGGCAGCCACCTGTGCTACCGGCAGGATACCCTCTCGCCCTTCTAAAATGTGCAACTGAACCCCGGCCAGCATGGCCGATGCCCCACACTCGTAATTGACAATGTGGGAATCCCGCTCCACAATGATTTCCTCCCCGGGACGAGTGTGGGCATTGATGCTGATCTGATTGCCCATCGTTCCACTGGGAACAAACAATGCCGCCTCCTTGCCGGTCATTTCCGCCACCACCTCCTGCAACCGATTGACCGTGGGATCCTCCCCAAACACATCGTCGCCCACGTCCGCCCGAATCATTGCCTGGCGCATCCCCGGCGTGGGTCGAGTGACGGTATCGCTCCGCAAATCGACAAACGGCATGACTTCCATCCCTTCCTTTGCCCTAAACAAACGCTGGAAAAATAAGCAAGGCGGATATTGAATGCAAGAAGCTTCCCAGAAGGTTTGCCGCATTTCCCCATGCGGCAGTTGCGGCGAACCTTGCAAAATTTAAACGACGCCTCTCGCTTTTCTCAGGAGGACCCTTCCGTGCTGATTCGGGGCACCAAGTTTAAAAACGTGCCGGACGAGGAACTGGAAAAATGAATTTGGTGGGAAGCGGATCTCCTCCCCTTTCTCCACCCATTCTCTGGCAAACCATTAATGATCGACGGCCGAAGGCGGCCCTTCTAATCCATTAAGGAAGCCCCTATCGTACAAGTGACGAGCGGTTAAAAGGGCGCACAGGAGGAAAACGGCGGAAAGCCTGGCGCGCCCGTTGCACAAATTGATGCACCCGTTGCGGATCTTTACGCCCCCCGGCATCCTCGACACCGGTATGCACATCCACTCCGGCCGGGCGCACCGTCTGGATGGCCTGCCCCACATTCCCGGGCCTCAATCCACCCGCCAGAATGATCGGCCGTGGGGAAGCCGACACCAGTTTGCGGCTCATCTGCCAGTTGTGGGTTCGACCCGTGGCTCCGCTGGCTCCGCTCTCGGGATCAAAAGTATCCGTGATAAACGCATCGACATAAGGAGCAAAGCGCCGGACGTCTTGCAGCAGTTCTTCAAGATTGCCGTTGCGAACTACCAGGCTTTTAATCAACACCCATTTGCTTTGCTGATGCAGATCCCGCAGCAGTTCCGCAGAAACTTCGCCGTGCAGATGGATATGCTGTACCCCAAGCCGGTTGGCCAGACGGACAATCTCTTTCTCCTCGTTTAAATAAGTAATCAAAACGCCAAACACGGAAGCCGGTAACCGGCGAATGATCCGTGCTGCGGCTTCCACGGTAAGGTCTTCCTGGTGAACATCCAACCGGAAGGGAAAGCCCAGCCAGTCCACTCCGGCCTCTACCAATAGGTCGGCTTCCGCCTGGTCGCTAATGCCGGCAATCTGGATCAGACCTGCAGACTCGGTTTTGTTCATTGCCTCCTCCAGGCTGTGTCAATAAAAGCCGGAGCATCGGGTGAACGGCAAAATTGCCCGCTTTTTCCGTCGCCGCTCTAACGGCAGATCCCCCTACCCACACCGAATGTTCCACACGGTGGCGCCGTTCGATTCCCCGGTGCCGGCACGATCAGCAGCCCCAAGACAATCGATAAGGGCGGGTGAAATCCGTTGGAACCGTCCCCACAGCGTTTAGAAAAAACCGAATAGAGCCTCCCCCGGCACTCCGTTTTAGCCCCAACCCCTTCAGGACCCCGAACAATGGGGCCGATCCCATGATCAATTGAGGAACCGGGTGATGGTACACCATCGTAAAGGCAAATTGAAGCCGATGAATGAGTGCACACCGTTCATACTGATAACCCAGGGTTCATTTCCAGCCGCATCCGGATACTTCATAATCCCTCCTTAAATGCGTGCTTTTTTAAATTACGGAATCGAACCGAAAGAGCAAATTCTTTTTTCGAAGATGCGCTCCCGTTTATCTCATTTTTTCTGATTTGCCGGCGGCGATCCCGAAGGTTAAACCCTTCATGGAAATGCCTTGAATCAACCTATTCTACGTTTTATATTGGTTCCCCTTTCAAAACCAAAAACGGGAGTGGACGTTATGGCCAACATCAATCGGTATATTTTTCGCGAGTACGATATTCGAGGTGTGGTGGGTAAAGATTTGACCGAGTCGGTGGCCCAATACCTGGGCAAGGGCATTGGTACCTTTTTAAAACAGCGAGGGGCGAAAAAAATTACCGTGGGCGGCGATATTCGTCTCTCCACGGAAATGCTGCGGGAAAACCTGATCGATGGCCTTACTTCCACGGGGGTGGATGTGATTAATCTGGGGCAGGTACCCACGCCGGTACAATACTTCTCTCTGCATAAACTGGGGGTCGATGGTGGGGTGCAAATTACCGGCAGCCATAATCCACCTGAATTCAACGGATTCAAAGTCTCTCTGAAGACCGAACCGGTATACGGTCAGGACATTCAGAAAATTCGCGAAATCATCGAGTCCGGAAAGTTTGAGGCGGGCACCGGAAAGATCGACAATTACAATATTATCCCCGATTATATCGATGACCTGGTGGGACGCCTTCAGTTACAACGACCGGTAAAAGTTATTATCGATTGCGGGAACGGTGCCGCTTCGCTGGTGGTTCACGAATTGTTCACCCGTCTGGGCGCCGAGGTGCGCTTTTTGTTTTGCGAACCGGATGGCCGATTTCCGAATCATCATCCCGATCCGGTGGTGGTGGAATACATTCAGGACTTAATACAGGAGGTGAAGCACAGCGATGCCGAGCTGGGCATCGGGTTCGACGGCGACGCCGACCGGATCGGAGTGGTGGATGAAAAGGGGGAGATCATCTGGGGCGATCGTTTATTGATCCTTTTTGCCCGGGACATTTTGCGAGAACATCCGGGGAGTAAAATCCTGTTCGACGTCAAGTGTTCCCAGGCGTTGCCGGAAGCCATCGAAAAGGCGGGCGGTGAACCGCTTATGTGGAAAACCGGTCATTCTTTGCTGAAGAAAAAAATGAAAGAGACCCGGGCTTTATTGGGCGGGGAAATGAGCGGTCATATCGTTTTTGCTCATAATTTTTATGGGTTCGACGACGCCATCTATGCCGCGGCTCGTTTGTTGGAACTCCTTTCCCGGGACCTTCGTCCCATTCGGGATTATATTGCCGATGTACCGGAATATTTTTCCACCCCGGAAATACGGGCAGAGACTATCGACGACGCGGAAAAATTTAAAATCGCCCGGAAGGCGGCCGAATACTTCAAAGCCCATTATAACGTGATCGACATTGACGGAGTGCGCATTCTCTTCGGCGATGGTTGGGGATTGGTGCGCCCTTCCAACACTCAACCGGTCATCGTATTGCGGTTCGAGGCACGGACCCCGGAACGGCTGGAAGAAATTAAACATCTGGTCATTTCCAAGCTTAAAGAATTTGGAGCGATTAACATTTAGGCCACCGGACACCGGGTTTTTGGGGGGTGCCATATCAGGGCGCAGGTCGGACAGGTGTCCGGTATCCGGAAGCAACCATAGCGGGAAAGGATTTGGCAAGGGCATGACGGACAACGCAGAGCAATTATTGGAGGTGGCTTGCGAAGCGGCCCGGCGAGCCGGGCATTATTTACTGGAAAATCGGGGGCGGATTCAACCGGACGAAGTGGATGAAAAAGGCCGCAGCGATTTTGTCACTCGCGTCGACCGTCGTTCGGAACAATTGATTGTGGACATCATCCGACACCACTTTCCCACCCATGCCATTTTGGCCGAAGAAGGAGGAGTGCACCGCCGGAAAGGTCGACTGCACTGGGTTATCGATCCCCTGGACGGTACGACCAATTTCATTCAGGACGTACCGTTCTTTTGCTTGTCCATCGCCGTGTTGCAGGACGGCGTTCCCCTGGTAGGGGTGGTCTACGATCCGGTGCACCAGGAGATGTTCCATGCGATTAAAGGCGGCGGAGCGTTTTTAAACGATCGACCGATTCGGGTAAGCCGAATCGAACATCCCCATCGTGCGCTGATTGCCACGGGTTTTCCCTGGCGCTCCAAGCGCTACCTGCCCCAATATCTTCAGGCCTTTGAAGAGATTTTTCTCCACACAGCCGGCATGCGTCGGGCCGGCTCCGCGGCACTGGACTTATGTTATACCGCCTGCGGCCGCTATGTGGGGTTCTGGGAACTGGGACTCAGCCCCTGGGATATCGCCGCCGGAAGTTTGTTGGTTCAGGAAGCCGGAGGCCTTGTGAGCGATTTCCGGGGGAAACCCGATTACCTGCAAACGGGTTATATCATTGCCGGAAACAGAGCAATTCATCGGTTCCTGTTGAATATATTAACGTTCCATTTTAAGAGCCATGAACCCAAACCATAGCCAGGAATCCAAAACGATGAACGGTTCAAGAGGTCAATTATCTCTCATTGCCTGCGATTCGGGCCGTCAATTTGCAGAGCGCATCGTACGCGAACTCAATCGAATCGCCAAGGAAGAGAACGAGGACGGTTTCATTCGCCTGAAGTACACGACAGAGGTAACCTTTCCCAACGGAGAAATTAAAGTGGTAATCAACGAAAACATTCGCGGGGACGACCTCTACATCGTTCAGTGTATCGACGACCCCCTGTCGCCCAAAACGGTGAACGATAATTTAATGGCGGTGCTGACTGCCATTCATGCAGGATATCAATCCGATGCCGACCACATTACCGCGGTGTTACCCCAATTTCCCTATTCCCGGCAGGAGCGACGGAAAACCCGGGAGGCCATCAGCGCGAAACTGGTGGCCGGCATGCTGGAGCTGGCCGGAGCCCAGCGGGTTATTACCCTGGATATTCATTCCGAGGCCATTCAGGGCTTTTTCAATGTAGCCAAGCTGGAAGACCTGCACGCCTCGGGGGTCATCATCGACTATTTACAAAATTTTAAACGGATCGATCCTACCCGCCTGGTCGTCACCGGCCCCGATGTGGGGAGCGCCGAACGGGCCCGGCACTACTCCAAGGTCATGGGCGCCCATCTGGCCATTGTGGATAAAGCCCGGGACTATTCCGCCATCAGCAAGGTGGAAAGCATGCGTCTGGTCGGTAAGGTGAAGGGCATGGAGGTGCTGATCGTGGACGATATGATTGCCACTGGCGGTACTTTGATCAATGCGCTGCATCTGTTACGGGAAAAAGGCGCCGAAAAGATTTATGTGGCCACCAGCCTGCCATTCTTCAATGGGGATTGCGCCGAACGCCTGGACAAAGCGTACAACGAGGGATTACTGGATTTAATCATCGGAACCGATGCCGTCTTCCATGGAAAAGAGTTCGTCGAAAATACGCCCTGGTACGAAGAGGTGAGTATCGCCCCCCTGTTTGCCCATGTGATCTACAATATCAACAAAAAACGTTCCGTCAGCGATTTGTTAAAATAATGCCGTATCGCCTTGGCACCATTCCCAACGGCGGCGAAAAGGGAGAAAGGAAAAGGCATTCCCCGAACGGAAGAGCCACCCGGAATCCACATGGGGATGTGGGGGAAATCCCTCTCAGGATTCCAACGCCAGAGTGAGGGCGGTGGTTAATTTTAAGATGTCCCGGTTGGCTTTACGCAGTCGTTCCGCCAGTACGGTCGCCAGGTTGCAATAAAATTGCGCCCCAAAGTCCGCGTGTTCCCGAACCATCGATTCAATCGCATCGGCAGGGATTTCCAGGAGGGTACAATCGCTCTGCGCCGTTACCGTGGCGGAACGCACATCTTCCCGATCGCACATCGCCATTTCGCCGAAAAAAGCATGGTCACTATCCTTCAGGCGGATTAACGCCTTGTCCACCTGACTGACCTCGTGCTCATCCCCCAGAAGGGTCATTTTCTTGGTTACGGTTACCTCTCCCCGAAGAAGGATAAACAGGGATTTCCCCCTCTCCCCTTCCCGGATGATCACTTCCCCATCGGCAAACCGGCGCAAATGGGCGCTTTCGGCGATGGTTTCCAAAAAGGCGGAATGTATTCCTTTAAACAAGGCCACCTGTTTCAGTATGGGTACATGATCCTTCATGGTTCACCTCGCTGAATAACCACCAGATACTGACCTTCGTGCAGTAGAGTTTCGTCGGGGGGATTCAGGCGAACATCAACCTGTTGGCCTTTTTTCAGCGATCGACCCGCTTGACGGAATTTGGTTTCGATAAATTCATCCAGGTAAGAGTAGTCTTCGGACAGAATGGTTTTCAGGGAAAACGGTTCTTTTTCCATCACCAGTCCAATGGGCAGTTGTCCCCGGCGCCGGAAATACATCAGGGCATCGCCAAAGCTTTTGCCTACTAACTCCCTGGGCACCGGAATGCGATGCACACTATTCGCGGAACCGGGATTCAACAATTCCCGGACAAACTGGGGAACGCCGGGCTCGGTCACCATGCGGCCCAGCATTATCCCGGAATAGGCATCGCTGATGATATAATCGTCCACCTGAGCCTTTTTGATATAGGCTTCGCTATCGCGGTCCAGAATGTGCACCAGCAGCCTGGCACGGGGATTCATGGCCCGGATGGTAAAAGCCGCCAGGATGGTCTTTTCATCGCTGCGGGGAGCCATGCCGCTGGAAGCATCCGGAATAATGACCACGGCCCTGGCGCGAGCCACATTGGCCCGTTCCAGAATCATTTCATTGACAAAATCGCCTCGAACATATTTCAAGCCCCGATCTCGATACAGCGTCAAGATGTTGTGAATTTGCTCCTCGGGCAGCTGATTGACCAACACGACGGTCATCTGCGGGCTGGACCGAAATAGTTCGTCCAGAAACTGCTCCGCTATGGGATTCCAGCCGCACAACACCAGATGATCCTGGTCGTTTATCGGGCGCAAACCTTTCTCCTCCTTCAATTTTTGGGTTACAAACACCGACGCTACCGTTGCGGTAAACACGGACACCAGCACCACCCCCAGCAGGATGACGACAAAACCCACCAACCGACCGACAAAAGTATTGGGTACGATGTCTCCATACCCCACAGTAGTCATGGTAATGATGACCCACCAAAGGGCATCCATAAACGAAGAAATGTGGGAAGCCTCCACCAGGTAGAACACAACGGCTCCACCGAAAACGAGCACCAGGATGGGTATCAACAAAAGGACCAGGTGTCGGTAGCGGGCGACCTGTATGGCAAATTGACGGAACATGACATGGAACGATTGAATTTTTCCGGTTAATGTTTCTCCGGGGCATGGTGCTCGGAAGCGTTCCCCGGTTTTACCCGAAAGTCAAATAGATCGGGACGATGGTAGTGGCCGGAAACATCCAGAGTCAATCCTTCGCGATAGCGCAGGCGCGGATCGAGATTGGCCAACAGCAATTCTTCCCGATCGTATACCGGTTTCACAAGATAGGTACCATCGGGGGCGATGATGGCACTGCCGCCCCGCAGCACCAGGGTTTCGGGCCTCTGTTTCAGCGGTTCGGTAGGCTCCAGTTCTGCGGGCAATTCCGCCGCCGAAAGTATCGACCCGGCAGCCAGCACAAAGCAGCGACCTTCGAAAGCATAATGGCGGCTGGCGATCTGATGCATTTCGTGTACCGTGGGCCACAATGCCGCATGAATGACCTCCCCATCGAGATGCAACTTCTGGCGGCTTAGAGGCATCCAGTGCTCCCAGCAAATCAGCCCTCCCAGCCGTCCCACAGCGCTATCCACGGCCCGCAATCCCCGGGCGTCTCCCAATCCCCAGATCAACTTCTCGGTATAGGTGGGCATCAATTTGCGATGATGATTAATCAAGTTACCCTCGGGATCAAAAAACAGGATGCTATTGTACAGGGTAAGGTTCCCCGCACCCCGCTCCACCCGTTCGTTGATCCCGATGACGAGGGTCAGATTCAAATCCCCCGCCGCTTCGGCCAGTTGTTGAGTCACTTTACCGGGAACGGTTACGCTGTTCTCCCACAATCGAACATAGACCGCCTTGGTGGGAGGATGGTCCCATAGGGCAGCTTGAGGGCAATGGTCCAGCCACGCCGGATAACCCGGCAACCAGCTTTCTCCGAATACGACCAGCTGCGCACCCCGGCGGGCCGCGGCCTGCATGTGTGTAAGCGCCTTCTCCACACTCCGGGACAACTCATAATACACCGGCCGTGCCTGCACAACGGCCACCCTTACGAAATCCGTCATCGTTGCACTTCCCCTTCCAATAATTGTTTAAAAATAAAAGGATTATTTTCAAATGCAACCCTTTCACAGGAAACTTGATTCGGCACGGCGAACGGATTCAGTAAAACAGGGCCACAATCCCTGTAGACGGGTAAAAGGCCGGGCCGTTTTCCGCCCGCCCTCCTCCGGAACAGAAAACCCTTTCTCTTTTCAGGGAGAATTACCATCTTTTTTCCTTGTGTTTCTTTTCCGATCAACCGAATATGAAGCACAAAAACGAGGATAGTGCATGCATCGGCTCTGGTTCTTTCTGCTTGCCGGTTTCCAAGGATTACTGGCAACCTCTTCGACCGTGGCTTTATTTTACCCGGACATCAAGATCGATCCCTTAACCGGTAAAGCAGTCGGGGTGCCCCAATCCTCTTACGAAGCGCTAGACCGCTGGAATTTGCTAAAACAATCCTCCCGGCTTTCGTTCGTGCTTCTGGAAGATGAGACGCTTCGGCTGCAATTGGCCGTTCGTCGAGATTCATACCGCCATATCAACATTCAATCGAATTCCTCCCTATCGCTTCGCTTATACCAGCTGGGGATGGTGCGATTAACCCGTCCCTCCCCCCGGTATTTCCCCGATATTCTCATTCCCTTGCCACTCGATTCCCGGAGCGGGAAGGTTTTCCCTTTCCACCACCCCGACTGGTTACCGGAGGATCGCTTATTGGATATTTTTTGGATGGAAGTGAGCAACACCCCAAGCACAGGTCCTTCGCAGATTCAGATCATTGTCCATCTTGTCGACGGCAGCCGGCAGAGCGTGACTTTGACGCTATCCTCCCTGAAGGCTTCTTTACCCGATCCCCCTTTGCTTATAGATTTCAATGAATACGGGGACAAGTATTTGAACGCTTTGCTGCCGAACCGCTCCTCCCGTGAGGCCGTTCTGGAAACCGATCTTCAGGTATTTCGTTTTTTCCGCCGGCACGGTGGGGTACTGAATCCCCTTCCCTACAAAAGCCAGCGGGGAACGGCGCGCGCGGGAATGACCCCGGTTTTATTAAATGATGATCTGCTTCAACCGCGTCTGGATTGGGAATTCTACGACCAGCGCTTTGGACGGTATTTTGATGGGAGTGCCTTCCCCGACGGCCGACCATTGCATCATTTTTATCTTCCCTTCAATCCCAACTGGCCAGCGCCTTTCGAATGGTATTTCGAAGATCGGGAAAGATACGAAAAAATCTGGGCCGCCTTTGCCCGGGCCTTCCAGACCCATTTTCAGGAAAAAGGGTGGACCAACACCATTTTCCAAATCTATTGCAACCAGAAACCCAATCCCAACAATCGCATTCCCTGGAATCTGGACGAGCCCAAAGGGGTGGATGATTATCGGGCCTTGCGATATTTCGCCGAGCTGACCCATCGAGTGTTCCAGCATGCATCCGCCGTAAAGTTCAAATTTCGTATAGACATTGCGCATTTTTTCTGCAATAAGCACCGAGGGAATCCCCAAAAAGATTTCCGGGTCAATCATGGCTTTCATATTCTGGAACCGGTGGACATCTGGGTGATTTCGATTCATTCATTATCCGGAATTACGGCCCGCACAAAAGCAGGGGAGTTGCGGGAACGGGGTCGGGAAGTGTGGGTATACGGCAACACCCCTCCCGTGGAGGAAGAGGCCTCTGCGGCGTACTGGCGCATTTATCAGACCTATATCAACGGCTGGAACGGTTTTCTGGTATGGAAAACCTTCACCTATGGGCAGGAGGTGGAAAAGAGCAAGGACTATATCAGTTACATTCTTCCGGTGCAGGGCACCCCTCGGTTACTCCCCTCTTTGCGACTGAAATTTTTAAAGCAGGCGCAGGAAGACCTTCAGGTGCTGGAATGGCTGATTGGGGTGCAGCGAATGGAACGAGATGCCGTTCGGAATTATTTAAAAGCCTTGAAAGCGGCGGATTATCCCGCCTGGTGGGAGTTTCGCCGGCACCTGGCGCAATTCAAGACCAGGGCCTTGACGGATCCAGACCTCCGGTAACGGATTTGTGTTGAAAAGCCGCGGACACGGGATTTCTATCGCATCTTCTCGTCGGCCTTTTGAATATCCAGTCGGGTGGCCTCCAGTCCGGGCAGATGCGGATGAATCACCACATCGATCCGACGATTCTTGGCCCGTCCCTCGGGCGTCTCGTTATTGGCGATGGGACGGCTTTCGCCATACCCCACAGCCTTTACGCGGGATTCATCCAGATCCATATTGGCCAGTAGATAGGCCTTCACGGCTTCGGCCCGCTTCTGCGAGAGGCGTAAATTCAACCGGTCGCTTCCGTGGGAGTCGGTGTGCCCTTCAATGGTCACCGAGCAACCCGGAAACACGGAGATCGCCTGCTGCACCTTCTTTAATAAGGCAAAGTATTGCGGTTGGATCACGGCCTGACCCACGGGGAAATTCAGGCCCACCAGTCGAATAATCACATTATTCCCCTCACGAAGTACCTGGGCTTCCGGACGGGAAAAGAGTTTTTCCACCTGCAGGAATTGCTGACGGATTTTCGCCTGCGCCTCGATGCGTTGGGCCAGTACACTCTTTTCCTGGGCAATGTCACCCAGCTGCTCTTCCAGCTCCTTAAGGCGAGCCTCCAGATTGGCGATTTCGCTGCGCTGCTCTTCCAGGTCTTGTTTTAACCGCACCAGGCTGTCCTGCAGCCCGGTCACACCGGCCAGAATCTGATCCCCCACAATGCCGATCCCTCGATCAAACTCGGCAAAGACGTCCAGCGCCGCGGCGATACGACGCAGGGGCTCTTCGGAAACCAGAATCAGGTCTTCCAATTCGGTGCGGGTCTTTTTAATTTGTTTGATGGTATGGGCCAGGTACAATGCATGGCGCGCTTCGTACTGGGCCTGCTGCGCCAGGCTTCGAGGTCGGTCTGTATCATAGCGGTTCTCCATCAGCTCTTTTTCCGCCTCCAGCGCCAGCTCTTGAGCCCGTTTGAAGGTCTTGGGGGCATACTTTTCCACATCCTCGGCTTCGGCCTGTTTCAATAACTCCCAGGTATCGGCCAGATAGTTCATCTTAATGGCTTCCAGTTCCGCTTCCCGATACAAGGTTTCCGCCTGGGCGGATTTTTTGCGGGCATCCTTGACATCCCCCTTTTCCAATTCTTCGCCGGCCGACTGCAAGGCCTTCTCGGCCCGTTGCCATAACTCCAGTGCAAACGTGGGCGCATCCGCCTTCTGGGCATCCTCCCGGGCATTTAAAGTGGTTACCAAGGTTACCCGGGCCAGCTCGATGTTTTCCAGAGCTTTTTCAAAATAGGATATGGCCCGTTCAACTCTCCTCCGTATATCCTCCAGATTTTTTCCTTTTTCAAAATCACGATCGGCGCGGTTGTAATGCTCCATCCCCTTCCTGTAATTGGTAGGAGAAAGCAACTGCGCCAAACGCGCCTCCACCTCCGCCCGAAGCCTATCCACCTCCCCAAACAACGACTCCCGTATCGATTGCATGGCTTCGGAGGTCCTGCCCGTGTGCTCCCCCGACCTCCCCATCTGTACCATCCCCATACTCAACAGGGTGATAAGCAACAAACATCCGGTTATACGAGTCATCTTCCCCTCCAATAAAGAATGGTTAAGTGTTTTCCCTTCTGCACAACAACGATTTCGGTGTTTGGCCTTTTCTCCCCAATTCCTTGTTTTTGCAAAAACCATACCTTTAATCCGGATACGATCCTCTACCGGATCGAGACATCCAAGAGCCTTTCGGCATGACCGGCCCAATTTACAAAAATCTATCCCCAAAAGGGAAATAATTGCTCAGTTCACCCATTTTCCTCTACTCCTAACCGTTCCGTCTTGCAGGCGTTTCATATTTTCCACCGATTCGGAATTGACATGGCGGGTAAAGGAGAGCGGTTTTTTAAATCCGATCCAGGCGCTGGGCGGCTGGGAAATATTTTTACACTTGTTTGCCATAGCGATCCTGAATTTATTATGCTTTCGAAAAAAGCGGGGGCAGAATGGCCAGAAAAACGATTGGGTTGCTGTCGGTATACCTGGACCTTGGTGCCGGCCGCCGGGGAGTTGATATGGGGCCCTCCGCCATTCGGATTGCAGGGCTGGTTCACCGTCTTCAGCGTCTGGGATTCGGCATCCAGGAACTGGGTACCGTTCATGCCGGAGAACCCGAGGACGTTCACATGGGAGTTACTCGGGCCCGATATTTAGAGGAAGTGGCGGAGGTCTGCCGGCAGGTTCATCAGCGGATACGGAAAGCCCTGGAAGCCGGATGGATTCCTCTTGTCCTGGGAGGAGATCACAGCCTTTCCATCGGATCCGTTTCCGGTGTCGCGCGACATTTCCGCACCGACGGCCGGCGAATCGGGCTCATCTGGGTGGATGCGCATGCAGACATGAACACCCCTCAGACTTCTCCGTCCGGGAACATTCACGGCATGCCTGTCAGCGTCCTGCTGGGCAAGGGAGAGAGCCGTTTAACGGCTCTCAACGGCGGTCGTCCCGCGTTGATGTCGGAAAATGTTTGCATTATCGGCGCCCGGGATATCGATCCTGAAGAAAAACAGCTGGTCAAACAATCCGGCGTGCGGGTGTTTACCATGTCGGAGATCGATGAGCGGGGAATCGGGGCGTGCATGGAGGAAGCCCTCGAGCGGGCCACTGCGGGCACCGCGGGGTTCCACCTTTCCTTTGATCTGGATGCCATCGATCCCTGGGAAGCCCCCGGCGTGGGAACCCCCGTTTCGGGAGGACTGACCTATCGGGAAGCCCACCTGGTATGCGAAAAGGCGGCTCAATCCCGTCAAATGCTTTCCATGGAAGTGGTGGAGGTTAACCCGATTCTGGATTCCCGCAACCATACAGCCGAACTGGCCGTAAGTCTCATCGAAAGCGCGTTGGGTAAGCGAATACTCTAATTCTAAATGGAACAGGAGGAAGTATGATGAGTCGCATTGTAAAATACGGGGTCGTCGCCGTACTGGCTCTATTTGTCTTCGTTCAATTCATTCCGGTAGACCGAAACAACCCACCGGTTCAGGGTGCCATACGGGCGCCGAACGAGGTGATCACCATTCTGCGCAAAGCCTGCTACGATTGCCACTCCAATGAAACCCGCTGGCCATGGTATTCTCGAATCGCTCCCTTTTCCTGGCTGGTGGCCGAACACGTCCACGAGGGTCGCAAACACCTGAATTTTTCCACCTGGGATCAGTACAACCGAAAGAACAAAGACCACAAAATGGAAGATCTGATCGACGTCATAAAAGAAGGCGAAATGCCTTTAGCGTCCTACCTGCTCTTACACCCCGATGCCAGGCTTTCGCCTCAGGAGACCAAACGCCTGATTCAGTGGGCAAACGACATGCGCCGGAATCTGCGGGGGACCAACACCGGCCCCTCAGACGACCATGATGACGAAAGGGACGAAGAGGAAGACACTTGATGGTCATTTCCAGAGTTGGGAGGGATTTTTCCGGTGAGCCTTCGCCCGCCCTCCCGTGCGGCGATGCTCGAACGGGGGTCACTTGGCCCAATCCCAATGCGATCTTGAGAGGATCATCCGGGGCGATGCAGATCCCCCGGATTCTTTCACCATCTTTACCGGCATGCATGACCGGCTCTCTTCTACAGACCATTCGGGAATATGAATCGTGAAGTCGAACAACAAGGATCGGTTAAGGTCCCTCACCATCCAGAATCGTACCGTCTAATGCAACCATGATCCACGCTTGGGTATCGCCGGCTGTTCATCTCCACCCCAAAATCTTCGAATGAAACCGTCATCGATCGGATCGATCCCCGGAAGCTCCTTCTTCCCCTCGGCCAGCATCCACCATCCCAGGGCCGCCAATAAATTTTCCATCAGGAAAGGAATTCATTGAGAAGTTCGGTAGATTATTGTAATTTTCCAGGGGAATCGAACGGCCACACATAAGGGAGTCGACCATGTTGCGCAATCAGCATTCACGCCTGTATTTGAGTTACGGTATGAACCACTTCACCATTGATGCGCCTTTTCAGTGGTTGCTGGAGGCTTACGGACTGGATTCAACTTATTTCCCGCTGCTGGCAAAGCTGGGGGATTACGTGGGCGGAAGATTTCTGGAGCTGGTTGATTACATTGACAAGACTTCCCCTCCCGTTTTGCACATGTGGGACGTCAAAGGGCAACGGATGGACTGGGTACAATTGAATCCGGCGCATCAGCAACTGTTGGAGGATTTACTGGAACATCGGGTAATTTCGGCCGCTTTCCAGGAAGGGGCGCCCTGGCAATTTCATTATGCGGCCGGTTATTTAATTGCAGACGCCGGTATCTATTGTACCCTGACGGTTACCAATCAAACCGTTTATGCACTAAAAAAATACGGCGATGCCTTTCTTCGGGAAACGTATTTGCCTTGCTATTTGCCGGAAGAAGCGCGTCGGGCCTGGTTTGGGGCAACATTTTACACCGAGACCCAAGCGGGCAGCGATCTGGGAGCGACGGCGGCGGAAGCGGTACCGGAAAAGAACGGCTGGAAGATTTATAGCAAGGATAAATATTTTGCCAGCAATGCGGGAATCGCCGATGGAGCGCTGGTGACAGCACGTCCGCGGGGAGCGCCCCCGGGAGCCAAAGGATTGGCCCTGTTTTTTGTTCCGGCCACCCTGCCCAACGGCCAACCCAATTACATAATCCGGCGCTTGAAAAATAAACTGGCCACCCGCGCCGTTCCCACCGGAGAAGTGGAGCTGAACGGCGCCGTGGCCTATCCACTGGGTGATCCGGAGCAAGGCATCTACATCGCTCTGGAAATCCTGACCTTAGCCCGCATTGCCAACAGCGTGGCCGCCATGGGACTTTCCCGAAAAGCCTATCTGGAAGCATTACAGTACACCGAACATCGGCTCACCTTTGGTAAACCGTTGATTGCCCATCCCTTGATCAAGAAAGACCTTCTGGAAATGGAAATACTTCTGGAGGCCAATCTGGCCTTGGCTTTAAAAACCGTTGCCCGGTTTAACCAGAGTGCGGATCTGCACCCCCCTTATGATGCGCAATATCATTATGCACGTTTTCTGGGACACATTTCTAAAAACATGACGGCGGAAGCCGGCGCCCGGATCACCCGCCAGGCCATGGAACTTTTTGGTGGTATCGGTTTTCTGGAGGAATTTCCCATTGCCCGCTGGCACCGGGAGGCCCTGGTGACGCCCATCTGGGAGGGGAGCAGCAATATTCAAGCGCTGGACATGCTGGAAGTCATCTTGAAGAAGCAGGTCCACCACCTTTTCTTTCAGGAAGCAGAGGCTGTTCTGGAATCGCATGCCGATTTTTCTGAGGGAGAGGTCCTTCATCATCACCTTCGTCAACTGCAGCAGGAGGTAGAGGAACTCTTGCGCAGCAAACCGGCCCAGGTTCAATTTATGGCCAAAGACCTATTGACCCATTTCGGACATCTGGCCAATACCCTGGCCCTGCTTCAGGCCGCCGATCATTGTTCGGCTGCCGAAGCGAAGAGGCGTTTCCTGAACATTGCTGAATTGTATTGTATACAACACTTGCGCAAGGAAAGTCTTCCTCCCCGAACCCTGAACGGTGCGGATGAGATCATCCATTTTTGCCGATAATCGACGGTTGATCGCACCAATTACCCTTTCCGTTTTCAGGCCCGCCAGGAAACCCTGATTAAAGCGGCATGCCATTAATGTTCCGGCACCTGAACATAAACAACACGGTCCCGATTCACCGTGGAACGGGTTCGCAGCAACATTTTCAAGATTTCCCCCGGGCGGGCTCGGGAAAGAATGCGATCAAAATCGGCTACGCTGTTGATGGGTTCTCCATTGATTTCCAGCAAAATCTCTGCGGGAAAGATGTTTCCCACATCGGCTGGAGATCCGGGGGCCACCCGGGCGATATATACCCCGCGCTCCACACCAAAGTGGGCCATATCCTGCTCTGTAATATCGCGCAACGTCAGTCCCAACCTTTCGTATCTCAGCGGTTCGCTTTGCGGAGGAGCCGAAGCCTGCGCTTGACTGATGGGTGCTTCTCCCAAAACCACATCCAGATCCAGAGAGCGCCCATCCCGCCAGATGGTAATCCGGACTCGGTCCCCCGGTGAATGTTGAGCAATCCGCAATTGCAAATCGTTGACCGAGGTGACCTCGCGCCCATTCACCGCAATGATGATATCGCCCTGGCGAATACCGGCCTTTTCTGCAGGAAAGCCCTTTTGCACCCCTTGAACCAGAGCCCCAACCGGCCGCGGTAAGCCTACACCCTTTGCATTGGCATCGGAGACATTTTCGATGCTGACCCCCAGGAATCCCCGCCTGACGCGCCCGTAGCGCAATAAATCATCCGCCACTTTTTTGGCCAGGTTAATAGGAATGGCAAAACCGTAACCCTGGTACAGGCCTGTACGGGTGGCAATAGCCGTGTTGATTCCGATGACTTCCCCTTTCAGATTGACCAACGCTCCACCACTGTTACCCGGGTTGATCACCGCGTCGGTTTGTATAAAATTTTCGATGCGATAATCCACATCAATAATACTGATATCGCGCCCAATGGCGCTAACGATCCCTGCCGTTACTGTGGAGGTGAAATTCAGGGGATTTCCTACCGCCATGACCCATTCGCCGATCTGAACACTGTCGGAATTTCCAATATAGGCGACGGGCAGGTCATTGGCATCTATTTTTACCAGAGCCACATCCGTGGTAGGATCACCGCCGACATAGCGGGCTTCGAATTCCCGTTTATCATATAATTTCACCCGCAGCTCCTGAGCCCCTTCCACCACATGATAGTTGGTCAGGATGTAGCCGTTATGCCCGATGATAATGCCCGAACCGGTTCCGGGATGAAAAAATTCTCGTTCATCTTCTTCTTCCGAATCTTCCTTCTCTTTATCCTTTCGCGGAAGAAACCAGTGAAATGAATCCCCTTTGGGGGCTTTTACCTTGCGTGTGCTGTGAATGGAGACCACTGCGGGCAGGATCCGTTTGGCAGCGGCGATGAAAAAGGGATTAGGATTGAGATAGGGAAAGGTTCGCTGATCGGGTTTTAACCGAGGCACTTCCGGCGTTACCCTGGGGGCCCGCATCCAGCCAATGGTATCCGTGGACGCCCGGGCACGGTCCCCGGGCGCCACAGCCACAGCCGAGGTATCCTCCACCCCGGGGGAAGCTTCCCCGGGTACCGACGGTATCGGCACCTCAATGCGGAGGGTATCCCGCACAAGGGGTTCCCGCACCACCGGCTGAGTCACCGACGACACCACAATCACATATACCACCAGCCCGATCATAGCCAGACTGGTAAGCAGCACCAAAATTTTCTTTATTAGGTCCATGGAAATATCCGTACCATTTAATGGATTTCATTCCTCCGTCGCCATGTTTCGCAACAAAAGCAGACGGAGTAAATTCATTAACGCCATGGTTGCGGCGGCCACATAGGTTAAGGCGGCTGCATTTAACACCTTTTTGGCACCATTGATCTCCTGTTCCGTTAAAAAACCGTGACCCTGAAGCTGTAACAGGGCGCGATTGCTGGCATTAAATTCCACCGGTAAAGTCACTACATGGAATAACACGACACCGGTGAAAAAGATGATCCCCAGGTCCATCAATCCGGGCATACTGAACAGCAGGCCGATAAAAAACAGGGGGAAGGCCATCCAGGACCCCAGATTGGTGACCGGTAAGATCGCATGGCGGATCTGCAGGGGTACATAACCGGTGGCATGTTGTATGGCATGCCCCACCTCGTGTGCTGCCACGGCGATGGCGGCCAGGGAATCGCTATGATAATTCATGCTGGATAACCGCACGGTGCGAGATCGCGGGTCATAGTGATCCGACAGCTCGCCGGCAACTTCCTCGATCTCTACATCGGCAATCCCATTCATGCGCAGCAATTCCCGTGCAGCCTGATAGCCGGTTAAGCCATGGGCATTGCGCACCGCATTGTACTTCCGGTAAGCGCTTTTGACCTTGCTCTGCGCGTAAACGGCCAAAATCAGCGCAGGAATCAACAGAATGAACGTTGGGTCCCAGAAAAACATAGAAGAACTACCTCCTATTTTTATGTTTTCTTTTTCGAAATCATATATTACACAAATTTACAAAATTTTCATACTAAAATCAGCTAAGTTTATGGAAATCCGTCCTCACCCGCCGCCTCGGTTTCTCTAAACTTCTTTCTTCACCATCTGATTTATATAATTTTATGATTTCAACACCCGCCCTTTCAATTGGTTCCCCTGTAAAGTTTGCTTCTTCTGTCGATTCCGTTTGCCGGGCCGCACAATCATGTTTCCCATATTCCGGCCGCCCTTCAGAAGAAAAGCACTTGCAAAGCGAAAGCAGGACATGTATTTTTTTCTAACGCACATGGGGTGAAAGCCATGCAAGGGACCATACTCATCGATGGTTATAATGTTCTCCATTCGCCGGCCTTTCATTTCCCGTTAAACCTGGACCTGGAAGGCCAGCGGGATCACCTGATCCGGCTGCTATACAGTTACGCCGACCAGCATGGGGTGGACATTATTGTCGTGTTCGACAGTTCCCTGAACACCCCGCAACGGCAATTTCAGACACGCCGGGTTCGGGTGGTCTTTTCGAAACCGAACCAAGAGGCCGATGCGGTCATCCGTCAGTACATTAGACAAGAACCGCACATCTCGCAACTGACCGTGGTGAGTTCCGATCAGGCCATCCGCTTTACCGCATACGACCACGGCGCCCGGAGTTTAAGCAGCGAAGAGTTCTGCCGTCAACTGTTTTCCCTTCCCCCTTCCTCCGTGAAGAGAGCCGGCGAACCGGAAGAAACCCGGGAGAAGTACGAACCCAACCTGAGTGATCAAGATATACAGGAGTGGATGGAACTCTTTAATCGGGACGATTCGAATGAAATTTAACCAATGGTTGACCCATAAACCTTCCCTTTATGCCATTATCCTCCTGGGGATCGGACTGTTGATGGGATTGAACCTTTGGGGTTACTTTTTCTTGAATCGACTGGAAAATGAGATCCTATCCCAATTAACCCGGCAATTCAAACATTTCGGGCAAATTTCCACCCGCCTGTTTGACGGTGAGGAACTGGAATCCATCCATCCGGGAGAGGAAACCCGTGCCGAAGTTCTTTACTATCAGCAGCTTTTATGGGACATCCAGCAGAACAGCCAGCTCAGCGATATACTGGTGCTTACCCTGGACGGTCGGGTGTTAATCGATTATCGGGTGGATTTTACCATCGGGGACCCTCAAAACCGTTTCCCAACACAAACGGCATCTTTTTTACAAGCGCTGGAAGGGAAGTTTCCCGAACCCGAATTGCTGGAATTTGATGGGGATTTTTATCTAATAGGATACAGTCCCATCTTTAATTCCCTATACGGCAATGTGTCGGCCATTCTGGTGGCGGAGATGCCCACGCATTTTTTTACCACTCTGGTTTTCTTCCGCAAGGGATTGTTGATATTAGGGCTCGGGGCCATGGGACTGATCGGCGTTTTTTCTCTGGTAATTTTGTTGGCCATTCGCCAGCTATTGTTTACCGAACGACGCCTTCAGGAACAACAGCGATTGGCCGAGCTGGGCCAGATGAGTGCCATGGTGGCCCACGAAATTCGCAATCCTTTAAGCATCATTAAAGGAAGTGCAGACGTGCTGCGCAAGAAATATGCTGCGGAAAAAAACGAAATGTTTGATTTCATCCCCGAAGAAATCGACCGCTTAAACCGCCTGGTCAACGAATTTTTACAATTCGCCCGCCAGACACCACTGCGCATCGAGAAGGTTGCTCCGGATGAACTCCTACATCAACTGGTTCAACAACTTCAAGACTCCCGGATCCATTTAGAAACCCAGGCCGATAATCAGACCGTTCCTCTGGATACCGATGCCTTCAAGCAAATTTTGCTGAACATTATCAGCAATGCCCAGAAGGCCACACCGCAAGAGGACGGACGAATTGAGATCCATACTCGGGTGGAAAGCGGCCGCCCCCGCCGATATGTGATCACCATCCGGGACAATGGGAGTGGTATGGATCCGGAAACGCTGGCCCATATATTCGACCCTTTTTACAGTAAAAGCGCCACCGGCAGTGGTCTGGGAATGACCATAAGCCGAAGGTTAGCCGAACAGATGGGAGGACACATTGAGGTATTCAGCCAGCCGGAAAAGGGCACAACAGTGGTTCTCACATTTCCTCTGTCCCGATAGTGTTTGCCCCCTCCACCTCTGTGCCGGGAGCCGCCCCCCAACAGGAGCCGTAAAAAATTCACCCGCTTTTTTAAAATGGGCAACAGCTCCAGGAAAGAAACCCCTGACAAGCCTATCCGGTGCCTGACGGCACGGTACGGGACGAGCTCCAGACGGTACAACCAATCTGATCCAAGGGATTCCCGTCCTCCCCTGGTTTCCGCGTCCACCCTGTTCTTTATTCCCGGACAATTAAGATCAATGGACCACCCTATCGACCGGCGATGAAGCGAAAAATGGGACTTTTTGAAACATCAAATACGTAATCTTTTACCCGAACTGGGGAAGTTTAAATCCCACTTTCGGGAGAATTTTCGTTTCCGCTTGACAGTTCCCCCTCATGTGGATATGGATAAAGCTCTTTGATTTTGAATTTCTTTATGTTCTCTAATTTTATATCAGAGCATAAGATAATCGTTTTATCCGTAGCATATGTGTATATGGCAACTCTGCACATACCGCAAGGCAAACAGGGTTCCTGGCCGCCACCAACGATCAAGATTATTCTTATTGTTGCGTCTAATCCTTCTTCTGTTACCATAGTTCCTACAGCATTTTCTTCACCATGGATTGTTCTTGCTGCGGGAAAAGGTACCCCATGGTAGATTTTACCTTTCTCAGATAAAATGAATGAACCCACCCCCCAATCAACATCTTCGGGTGTGCGCGTTTTTAAAAACTTCTCAACCTCTGGTTTTACAGTTTTGATAAATTTTTTTTCTTCATCAGTCAGTTTCATCATCATTTCTCAGATAAGTTTAACACTTGATAAGATTCCGGGTACGCCCGGGAAAGATACGCCTAACGGCCAGCGGATCTCCGAAACCGCCCAAGGCGACTTGGGCGAGGGCTGAGAACCCGAACCCGATACACACTGTCAGGCGTGTGTCAACGAATTCCACGTCATCTCCTGCGTCTTAACCCATACTCAAAAACTTTATCAGCCAATGCTCGCAAATTTCCATCGCCGCTAATATGAGACCAATATATCAAAGATAACGCGACCTCGGTCTTACGTAGCCCCCACCTATTCGTCGCCATATTTAGTATCCATTCCTTAGCCATTATATTTCACCGACTTTTTCAAATTCAATAAATTTTGTCTTATATTTATACTCTCTCGTTCTATCTGCTCTGGCTATACCGGACTTTATGAAATAAGCATTCACAAAGATTTTGTTTTTAAGGTAAACATATGCCTCCACAGTATTCCCATCCAAGAGTGCACCATTATCAAACCGCAAGAAAACTTCTTTTTTTAGAATGTAGTTCTTTAAACATTTTAATGCTTCCTGGCTTTTGATCACGCTAACTCCCAAAAATCTAACTTTTAAACCCGTATTCAGCAGAATTGTTTGTTCATCAACAATATCTACTACTCTGTAAAGTCTGTCATTCTTAAAATTGAATTTTTTTGGATCAATCTTTGGTTTGGCATCTTTAATCCTCGGAATATAATCCCCAACAGAAATTCCCAATATTCCTGATGTATGCATCATTTCAACCAAGAAATGGTGATAACATTGCCTTAAACCTCAGGCAAATTCCTCGAGAGGAAACTTCACCGTTGACTTGAAGCTCCCAAGCCTTAAGGTGCATATCACCATTGACTTCGGCCGGAATTAGCCTTCCAGCCGATGGGCTCCCAGATGCCCAAAGCGAAAAAGAATCTTACTTTCTAAACAACCTGTAACATTTCGCATACCAATGACATGGGAGCCTTACTCTTGAGCAATATGGCCGTCCGGGC
>WFTQ01000081.1 GCA_015485355.1 bacterium
CTTAGCGGTTAACCGTTTGTAAACCGCCATGTTCGCAAAGGAGGCGCGAAGTTCGCCAAGGAGAAGCGAAACAACAAACTCTCTGTCTGGAAAAAGGTTGTTTGTATTTCTTTAGCACCTTTGCGTCCTCTGCGTCCCCATGGCGTCCTTTGCGGTTAATTTTCTAACCGCGTGGAATGTATCAAAAGCTTGGGGTCTTGGCCATGGGGAGATTTGTTGTCTGTATTTCGAATTTTGTGTGTGGAAATTTCCCCCTGGTTGCACAATAATCTACAAAATGTGAACGCTCACGGAAGCCTCTCTCGGGGTGAAATTTTTTGAGTTCCCTGGAAATAGTCATGGAATTTTTTCCTCCCGCGTCTGTATATTTCGATGCGGAATCAATTGGCATTGCATTTGTTTCCTATTCGCCTCGGTTTTGAATAAACGAAAGGAGTACGATATGGCACGAGATTTAGTATGTCACATGGATGTGGACGAAAACCATCCGGATACGCCTCGGTATCGCTATCAGGGGTTAACGTATTATTTCTGTACCCCGTTGTGCATGACCCAGTTTCAGGCGGATCCGGATCGATATATTCGTAATCAGCACACGGCCGAGCCCCGCATTCATAAGGGCAAAGGCAATCCCACCAGTTTACCGGATGAATAGGGCCGTTAGGGTTGGGGGTATGAGAAAAGCATCTGGCGCCCTGATTCATTTGTGTTGCCCTGTTGTGGAAACCGGTGGGGGGGAGCGAATATGATTCGTCCCCGCAATATGAAGCGGTTTCGGGAAATTGTTTCCATTTTGATCCGCCACGGATTTGGCTGGCTGATTGTTGAAATGGGGTTGGGGAAATTGATCCCGTTTCACTGGGGATTGCTGGGGCATCCCCGACGGAAACAGGTCTATTCCGCGGCGGAGCATTTACGGATGGCCTTCGAGGAGTTGGGTCCGACGTTTATCAAGTTGGCTCAGATTCTCAGTACCCGGCCGGATTTGGTTTCTCCAACCTATGCCCAGGAATTTGCGCGTCTCCAGGACCGTGTACCTCCTCTGCCGTTTGAACAGATTCAACCCGTTCTGGAAACCGAACTGGGAGAGCCCTACACCCGGGTATTCTCTGAATTGGAGAAGCAACCATTGGCATCGGCCTCTATTGGTCAGGTGTATCGGGCCAGGCTTCGGGAGGGGCAATCCGTAGTGATCAAGATTCAGAAGCCGGGATTGCCGGACATTATTCGCAAGGACATGGAAATTTTAAGGGAAGTCGTGCAATACATGACCCTCCATACCCAATTGGGGCGAAAGTACGACCTGGAGGGCCTGCTGGAAGAATTTCGCTTTACCTTGGAGAATGAGCTGGATTACCTGCGGGAAGGCCAGAACGCCGATCGTTTTCGGGCCTTGTTTCGGAAGGATCGGCGTTTATACATTCCCAAAATATACTGGGAGTGGTGCAGTCCACGGGTACTGGTCATGGAAGAGATCCGCGGGATAAAAGTGAACGAGCTGGATGGGCATCCCGGGGCCCGGCCCATAGACCGGCAAAAACTGGCCGAGACCGCCGTGTCCCTAACTTTCAAAGAAATCTTTGAATTTGGTTTCTTCCATGCCGACCCGCACCCGGGAAATTTTGTGGTAATGGATGACCAGCGCCTGGGATTGATGGATTTCGGCCTGGTCGGATACCTGGAGGAGCACACCAGAGAGCATTTCCTGCGTTTCGCGTATGCCATGACCACCGGCGATGTGGAAGGGATGATCGATGCCATGGGATCCATGGGAATTACCGGTCCGTTTGCCACGCGTCCGGCTTTAAAGCGGGATCTACACCGGTTGCTCTTTCGGGTGAAAGACGGCTCCATGCAGGAACTGGCGGCTTCCGACCTGATCCATGAATTGATGGGAATCGCCTATCGGCATCAATTGCATTTTCCACCCGATCTGGCCCTGTTGTTTAAAGTGCTGGCCATGAGCGAAGGTCTGGGGGCGATGATCGATCCACAATTTAAATTGTTCGATTTCGCCCGACCCTACCTCCGGCGCCTGATCCGCAAAATGGTAGCCCCCGAACGGCTTGCGCGGAAAGCCGTGGGGGATATGATCGATTGGTTTACCCTCTCCCACGGCCTGCCTCGACGAATCGCCTATATGCTGCAGCGTCTGGAAAATGGCGATGTTCAGGTGCATACCATCCAACCGGAAATGGAGCGCATGGCCGAACGAATGATCCGGGCGATCAATCGATTGACCCTGAGTGTTCTGGTAACCTTGATTGTTGTCGCCCTGGGGATTTACATTCTGGCAGGCCACTTTATGGGGTTCGACTATTATCTGGTAAACATCTTGTTCGGCCTGTTTGTTTTCGGCGCTTTGGTGGCATTGCGGATTGCCTGGACGATCTGGCGCCGGCGGCGATTCCGCTAACCCTGGAGCCATGAATTTTCGCCCGGTCACCGGTTGGCAGGGCGTCTTGTGGGAAACCGAATTCGAAAGGGATCGTTGCCTCGGGATGTGCTCCCCATTCGCCATCGAGATTTTGACCGCCGTCGGAATCCATGGATAGCCCGGGAGCACTACGGTGTAGAATATTCAACAGGCAGGTGGAGACATTTAATCAATTTCGAATGCAAAGCAGTGTGCGGGCCCCCATGAAAAATCGCCAACTCACTATGTTTCTGAAGGTTACAACAATGTGCTGTTTGGTGGCACGAACCTTGATACAATTACCAGACAAACGTATGTAAACCAACATTAGGAGGAGTGACTCATGAAGCAGGTAATTTCCATACTCAGTATTTTGATTCTGGCGGTCTTTGTGGTCCCGGTGTGGTCTCAAGGAGATGCTGAGCATCATCCGGCTCAGCAAGCGATTCGTCCCGATACAACGACCGGGATGAGCATGATGAAATCCGCTATGATGCAGGGAAAAATGATGGGCGGTAAGGGTCAGATGCAGGGCCATATGAAGGGCGGTCATGGCATGATGGGAAAGATGGACTGCGGCCATAAGATGGCCATGCATGGCCCTTTGATGGGCGCCTTTCACACCATTCACCATCTACCCGATCTTCAGAAACAGTTAACCCTCAACGACGATCAGGTTCAGAAATTAAAAAATATCCAGGCCGATTTCCTTAAACGAAAGATCGATCTGAAAGCGGTCATCCAGAAGGAAAAAGTGGATCTGAAGATGTTGGTGGACAAGAACGCTTCGCCGGCTCAGGTTCGCAAGGTTCTAAAAGGGATTTTGGACACCAAACTCGAGCTTCAGATAAACGCTTACGAAACTTCTCAGAAAATGCTGTCGGTATTGACTCTGGAGCAACGAGAACAATTCAAAAGCAAGAAGAAAAAATGCAAGATGGGCATGATGGGGGGGATGTCGTCCGGTAAAATGATGGGTTGCGGTAACTGATACCGTCGCCAGCCATCGGGTTGAGGAGAACGAGGTCGGAGAGCGTTTAAACCGACCTCGTTTTTATTTTAAGCCGCCGGGGTGAAAAAATTTCCCTTGTTTGATCCGGGGTAAGTATTAAATTACCGTAATCGATTTTTGAGGTGGTTCCATGGCAGACAAAATCCTCTACGAAGGGATAACTTTTGAAGACGTGTTGCTTTTACCCGCAAAGTCCAGCGTGCTTCCCAAGGAAGTCGACTTGCGGACCCGCTTAACCCGGCAGATAACCCTCAATATTCCTATTGTTTCCGCAGCGATGGATACCGTTACCGAAGCACACATGGCGATTGCCGTGGCCCGTGAAGGCGGCATTGGTATTATTCACAAGAATTTCACCATTGAAGAGCAGGCCGCCGAAATCGACCGGGTGAAACGGTCCGAAAGCGGGATGATTGTCGATCCCATTACCCTTACCCCGGATCGGCCCATTCGAGAGGCGCTGGAGCTTATGCGGCGGTATCGCATATCGGGCATTCCCATCGTTAAGGGGAAGAAACTGGTTGGGATTATTACCAATCGGGATTTGCGTTTTGAAACTGATCTGAATCAGCCCGTTGCAAGTTTAATGACGGCTTCTAACCTGATCACCACCCGGGTGGGAACCGGTCTGGACGAGGCCAAAAAAATATTGCAGAAGCATAAGATCGAAAAATTGCCAGTGGTGGATGAAGAGGGCAATTTGCAGGGATTGATTACGGTAAAAGATATCCAGAAAAAGCAGAAATATCCCAATGCCTGCAAGGACGCCCTGGGGCGGTTGCGTGTGGGTGCGGCTGTTGGGGTGGGGCCCGAGGGTCTGGAACGCGCAGCGGCTTTGATTGAACGGGGTGCGGATGTGATTGTTATTGATACCGCCCATGGACATTCCCGAAAGGTGCTGGAAACAGTGAGGAGTTTTAAAAAACAGTTTCCCGACGTTGCTTTGATTGCGGGCAATATTGCAACCTACGAAGCGGCCGAAGACCTGGCCAGGGCCGGGGTGGATGCGGTAAAAGTGGGCATTGGTCCGGGCTCCATCTGCACCACCCGCATTGTTACCGGTGTAGGCGTACCCCAAATCTCGGCGATCATGGAAGTATACCGGGCCCTGAAGGACAGCGATATCCCGATCGTTGCGGATGGAGGCATCAAACATACCGGCGATATCGCCAAGGCCATTGTCGCGGGTGCCGATGCAGTGATGATCGGAGGACTGTTTGCCGGCGCCGAAGAGAGTCCGGGAGAAACAATCTTACTGGACGGGCGGCGCTACAAACAGGTGAGGGGAATGGGCTCTCTGGGAGCCATGACCCGCGGAAGTAAAGACCGCTATTTTCAGGCGGACGTCCGCGAAACGGATAAACTGGTTCCCGAAGGTATTGAAGGGCGGGTACCCTACAGCGGTCCGGTGAGCGATACCATTTTTCAAATGACCGGTGGATTACGCTCCGCCATGGGGTATACCGGCTGCCGTACCATTGCCGAATTGAAATCCAAAGCTCGGTTGATTAAAGTCACCTCCGCAGGAATCAAAGAAAGTCATCCCCACGATGTTATCATCACCAAAGAATCCCCAAATTACCGACTGGGTTAGTGAGGAAGCCATGTTGAAAAAGGTGGATCATATCGGTATTGCGGTGCATTCCATTGATTCCGTTAAACAATTTTACAGCCGGACCTTTCGGATGAAACCCGTATTCGAGGAAGAAGTGGCAGAGCAGAAGGTGCGTGTGGTGGGGTTTCAGATCGGAGAAACCCGCTTGGAATATCTGGAACCTACGGCAAAGGATTCCCCCATTGCCAAATTTTTAAGTAAAAAAGGGGAGGGGATTCACCACATCGCGGTACAGGTGGACGATATCGCCCATGCCCTGCAAACTTTAAAAAACAATGGCGTTCAGTTGATTGATGAACACCCTCGAGTAGGGGCCGAGGGGAAAAAAATTGCTTTTGTGCATCCCAAGAGCGTGAACGGAGTTTTGCTGGAGTTGTCTCAGGAATGACGGCCAATCGCCGGCGATTGGCGTCGGTTGGGTCTCCTCCCTGGATGATCCTCCCCGGATGATGAGGCGCTTTGCTCATCCGGATTGCCTATGACAACAAACCAAAACCTGGTGGTATCGGTGTGAACTCCTTTTTCCGCAGTCTGATATTGTTTCTGTTCAGTTTGGTGTGTTTGGGGTTGGGTATGGGGATGCATCTCTGGTTCACTTTGCCGGAAGTGGAAGTCTGGCAAAAGCGGAACCCGCAGCAAACCGCGTTCATGCGTTATCGCTTGATCCAGTCGCAGATGCGAGGTCACCGGCTGCGCCTCCGTTTCCGTTGGGTATCCTTGAAATACATTCCCGGGCATTTTCAACGGGCGGTTATTTTAGCAGAGGATGCTTCGTTCTGGGTGCATCGGGGATTCGACTGGCATGAGGTTAAGGCGGCGATGCGGGAAAATTGGAAAAGGGGACGGGTGGTGCGTGGGGGCAGTACCATCACCCAACAGTTGGCGAAAAACCTGTACTTATCCCCGGAACGAAGCATCTATCGCAAGATCAAGGAAATGGTGATCACCTATCGTTTGGAAAGGTCTCTATCCAAGGGCCGCATCCTGGAGCTCTACCTGAACATCATCGAATTGGGTCCCGGAATTTTTGGCGTAGGCGCCGCCTCGCAATATTACTTTGGAATCCCCCCTTCCCGGATGTCCTTCACTCAGGCCGTTTTGTTGGCGGCGACGATTCCCGCGCCTCTGCGGAACAATCCCCGCCGGCCCACCCGTACCCTCTACTGGCGGGCTAACCTTATTCTGAACCGTTTGCGATTCTATGGGGACATTACGGACAGCACTTACCTATTCATCCAAAATAATTTGAGAAACTATTTTCGCTGATCCTGGAAGCGCTCAACGGAGTTCATCGCCGGGAGTTGGTGCAGGGAAAATCCGCTTGCCGTTCCGCCAACAGAATACCATGGGTACCGGCCGTTTAGCGACCGGGAACGGTGGTTCATTCCGGGGACGAGGTGCTCACAGAGTCAATGACCGTTGGAGCATGGAAAAAAGCGAGATCCGCCGTTGGATTTATGCCGATCGGCGGATCTGTAGAATGTATACGAATTTTTATCCCTTGCCCGGATGGTCGGTTCATCCGCCTTTCGGATCATTCGACGGATCGGTACCCCGCGGGAACAGTAAACGTTTCCGGAGCCAGCGGTTGGATTGTTACCTGTTGAATCTCCGTCCGATAGCGGAATGCGGGACGCGGGCCGGAGGACCTCTCCGAAGACGCCTTCTTCTTCATCCAGCGGCCTTTTAAGGCCTTTTTCGTCAGCCCGCCGAAAAGGCTTTTGGGTTGGCTTAGATCAATCGCTTCGCTGGGCTCCTCCGAAGCCGATCCCGACTGCTTTTCTTTTGTGGTCGTAACATAAAAGGCTCCCTGAATGCGCACCGGATAGCCCTTGATTTTTTTAAATTCCTGAAACATACCGTTCTCGGGGGTGTGTATTTCCCTTTCCTGACTTTTCAGCTGTTGAAAAATCCTTAACCAGTTAAGACCCAATACTTCTTCCTGAAATCGGCTCATTTCTATGCCCAGGGCCTTCAGGTAAGCGGCTTGAAACTCCTGCTCCATTTGGTCTGCCTGTTCGAAGTCGGAACGGTTTTCAGTGGCCCAGATTTCGGTGCGCAAACTGTCCTTTCCCGTTTCCTCGGTCCGGGTGTTTTTCCACTCCAGTACCCAGAAGGCCAGATACTTTTCGCAGGGATATCCCCGGATGGACTCCCTTTGGTTGGTATGCTCTATCCAGAAGTCATTGCGGATGATCTGGACGTCCGAGGATTGGGATGATGGCTCGGACGACCATTCATCATCGCCGGTAGGGGCCGCACCGCTTTCCTCGGCCGAAACACGCGTATCGGTGGTTAGGGGCTGTATGGGACGTATCCGGTAAGTTTTATCGGTATGATTGATCTCGGTGATCGTCATTTCGTCTAAATCGATGATTTCGGAGAAATGCCCACTTTTCAAGAATAGTTTGGCTGCCATCCCCAGCAGCCCCTGACCCTCGAATTGTTGGCGCTTGATCTCCAACCGCTTTTCGGGGGTGATTTTTTGTACGCGTTCCACAATAAATTTTCCAGTGCCGGGAAATTCGACCTCATTGCTTACCGATTTTGTAACGTCGGCCAAGGCGCCCGGTAAGCCGGCTATAACCCCCATTATCATAAAACATAATGTCGTTTTCATGATGGCCTCCTTTGTTAGGTGGATCTACTTGCGTGTCTTGGGTCGACCCATCGGTTCCTGAAACAAGGGAATTCCAATCGAAATGATGTCCTTTTTCCGGGTAATCCCCATAAAAAACCGCTCTATCCAGAGGCTCGATGAAGCAGCAACCGGGAAAGCCTTCTGCTGACTCCCGCGATTCCATCCCCCGAAGCTACGGATTCTCTTCGCCTTTCCGGAAACCGGTTGCTTCTCGAACCGGAATTCCCAAACTCTTTTCGGTTAACAAACCAGTTTCATTTTGCTGAACCATATAAAAAATGACGTCAATCACATTAACCCGGTGAAGAGTGGATTTTGGGGCCGGGAAGTTGTTTCCTCGGATCGATGGAGAACGGTATGTCCCGCGAAAAGGTTTCCCGGAAGGGAAACGTTCCTGGTGGATTTCTTCCGGACGTTTGGGGATTTGACGGCGGACGGCGGCATTGATCCGAGCCCGTGACACCAGGGTCCCTGCGGATTGTGGACGCTGCCGGCATGCCCTTTCCCCCCGGGCGGTGGATGGCGGCAAGCCCTCCTGAAGAAATGGGATCAATGTTCCCGGCTCAGGGTGCTATGGGCCCAGCAGGCCAGGCCCAGTTCGGCCACATGGGCCTGACGGGGATGGTAGGGCAGTACCCGTAAGGTATAGTTGAAATTGCCGCTGTTTTTGGGGATAATGGTGGCTTCGTATAAATACGTGTGGGGTTCTATTGTTTTTTTCCGGGTCATTTCGATTAACTCGAAGGTGCGCTGCGGAGGAGAAAGGATGGTCCCGGCCGGTTCCAGATAAACCTGAACTTTCACGTCCCGCGGCTGAATGGCCGCCCCCAATTGCACTTTTGCCTGAACCGTAAGGGGCTCCTGATATTTCAGGACCATCGGTTTGTCCCGATCGACGTTCAGCGGTTCTATGGATACCTGAGCCCAGTGGTTCTCGATGCGTTCTCTCCAGGCAGCAAACTCGCGGGCCAGTCGATAATTCCGTTCTCGAAACTGTTGTCCCAATTTTAGGGCCGGTAGGTACAATCGGTGTACGTATTCTTTTACCATGCGATGGGTGTTAAACACCGGCAGGATGGAGAGGATGGACTGCTTCATTATTTGGATCCATTCGCGTGGAAGGCCGTCCTGGGTTCGGTGGTAGTAGGTTGGAATGATGTCGTTCTCCAGAATGTCATAAATGGCGGCGGCATCGAGGTCATCCAGTTCCTCCAGGTTCTGAAAATCTTCCTGGTCGCCGAAAGCCCAGCCGTTTTTTCCATTATAGCCTTCCACCCACCAACCGTCCAGAACCGAAAAATTGATCCCTGCATTCAGACCGACTTTTTGTCCGCTGGTACCCGAGGCTTCTTGAGGCCGGCGGGGATTGTTCAACCAGACATCCGCTCCGGAAACCAGGTCCCGAGCCAAGCTCATATCGTAGCCTTCCACAAAAAAGATTTTACCCTGGAAACCGTCTTGCATGGAATACTCGTAAATGGTGCGGATCAACGCCTTTCCGCCTTCATCCCTGGGATGCGCCTTTCCGGCAAAGATTATCTGGACCGGTCTGTCCGGATCATTCAGAATGCGTTTCAGTCGTTCGGGATCACGAAAGATCAGGGTACCGCGTTTGTAGGTGGCAAAACGGCGGGCAAATCCGATGGTCAACACTTCCGGTTTCAACATGTCTTCCAGCCGACGAATGAGGAGGGTGCCGATGCGGTTGCGCTGAAATTGCGCTTTGAGCCGTTCTCGAACGTGATCGAGCATTTTTTCTTTTAATTCCATCTTGGTTTTCCATAGGGCTTCGTCGGGGATGTTTTGGACAGCCTGCCAGAAGTCCGGGTCGTCCAGGCGCCGGCGCCACTCCGAACCCAGATATTCATCGAATAATTCCCGGATTTTCCCCACCGTCCAGGTCATATTGTGAACCCCATTGGTAATATGGGTGATGGGGACTTCCTTTTCGGGCAGGTCTTTCCAGACGTCGCGCCACAGCCGGCGGGAAACCCGGCCGTGCAGTTCGCTGACGCCGTTTCGAAAACGGGACAATTTCAAGGACAGAATGGTCAGATTAAAAATTTCGTATCCTTCGGGTTGGGCCTGAGAACCCAATTCCATAAATTCGGAGCGCTTAATACCCACCGATTGCCAGTATTTTTGAAAATATTTCTCTTTAATCGGGGCGGGAAAGGCGTCGTTGCCTGCAGGTACGGGCGTGTGGGTGGTAAAGATGGTGTTGGCCGCCACGGCTTCCAGCGCCTGGTGAAAGGTTAACCCTTCGGCTTTCACCAGCTCCCGAATGCGTTCCAGGGATAGGAATACCGAATGGCCTTCGTTCATATGCCAAACGTCGGGTTGGATGTTCAATCGTTTTAAGGCTTTTACGCCGCCCATGCCCAGCACGATTTCCTGCGAAATGCGCATCTCCTGATCCCCACCGTATAGGCGGGCGGTGATCATCCGGTCCTCCGGGGTATTTTCCGGAATGTTGGTATCCAGTAAATAGGCACAAACTCGTCCCACCTGAACTTTCCAGAGGCGGATCTTTACAAGGCGGGGCCCCACTTCCACGGATATGAGCACCGGTTTGCCTTTGGCATCCCGGACCGGGCGCAGGGGTAATTCTTCGGGCTGAAAAGGAATGTAAAGGGAAATCTGATTCCCGTGGGCGTCGATCTGCTGAGTAAAGTACGTCTGGTAATAAAACAGGCTGACACCCACCAGGGGAACGCCCAGATCGGAAGCCGATTTTAAATGATCCCCTGCCAGCACCCCCAGGCCGCCGGCATAAATGGGCAAGGATTCGTGAAACCCAAATTCCGCGGAAAAATAGGCGATCACCTTATCCTTATCCTCGGGGTGGGTGTGGGCAAACCAGGTATCCTCATTTTTCATGTATTGATCGTACTCGACCATTACTTTTTTAAACAGGGCCAGGTATTGGGGATCGCGGGATTTTTCTTCCAGTCGATGTTGCTGAACTTCCTGAAGAAACTTCACCGGGTTATGGTTGACCCGCTTCCACAGTTCCGGATCGATCCGGCGGTACAGCTGGCGTGCTTCCGGATTCCAGGAAAAGTACAGATTATACGCCAATTCCTCCAGCCGCTGAATTTCTTCGGGAAGTCGGGGAATAACCTTAATACTGCCCACATAATCCATGAAACGACTCCTTTCTTTCTGATTTCGCCCTTGTACAATCTCCGGAGCGACAATAATACAAAAACATCGTCCCATTTACAAGCTTAAGCTTTAACAATCGCCCATCCGTAATAAACTCTTGAGTGAATTATGCGCCGTCCCGCCCAATTCTGTGAGGACGGCGATATTCCGCCCCAACGACTGAATGCCTTGCGCCGAAATCCCCCAATGGGGCATGCCCAAATATTTTCCGCCTATCTTGCTTATCCTCTGCAGATGTTTTAATTTGAAATATGCGATATGAGGGATGAGCGATGGCAATCTTCGACTTCTTTAAGAAAAAAGACAAAGAAGAATTGGATCCCCTGAAAGACTTGACCCTGGAAAAACTGCGAATCGGCTATCTGGTGGATTATGATATGAAGACCTGGGAGGTCACCGCCCATCATCGTTACGGCTTTGGGGGAGGGGATACCGTAGAAGAGTGGGAATTGAGCGCGGGCCGCGAAACAGTCTATCTGGAAAAATCTCAGGATGACCAGGTGGAATGGACCATTTCTCGGAAAATCCCCTTGGGGGCTATTCAGGAAGATGTGCGGAATTACATCCTGGAGCACGATGATCCGCCTCATCAAATTACGTACAAAGGGAAGACGTACTATCTGGATGAATCCGGGGCGGGTTATTTTTACGAGAATGGTCAGGAACCGGCTGTGGGATTCGTGTATTGGGATTTCATCGATGAAAACGACGAATACTTTGTTACCATCGAACAGTGGGGCGAGACGGAGTTCGAGGCCGTGTTTGGTCACTCGGTGGAACCGTATCAATTCAGCAACATTTTGCCCCGGGTCACACCTTGAATCAAAAGAGGATGATGTCCATGAATGCACGCTGGGGATGGGTCTTGCTGTTCGCGGGTCTGCTGCTGGCCTGTGCCGCCCGATTGTCTCCCCTGGAACGGTTGACACAGCAATATCAGCGCTATCCGCAGTATTCCATCATTCTGAATGACATGAAAGAAGAAGGCAATTTTTTCAAGAGCTACTACCATCAGTACAAAATCGTTTATGGAGCGCCTTTCCCGGAAAAACCGGACAGTTTGGCCTATTTTACCGAAATCACCGACTGGTTTCGAGTGGACCGGAAGACGTACGAGAAGTATTTCAACTTTTTGGGAATGGCTTTGATCACCAAAACCCCCGATGGGCGGGTTATCGACGTCCAATTTCCCCCGGGGTATCAATATGTCGGTGATCCCCGTTACGGAACCTGGCGTACCGATGCCCACGGCAACACGTTTTGGGAATTTTATGGCAAGTATATGTTCCTCAGTCAGATGTTTGGGATGTTTACGCGTCCCATTTACCGTTCCGAATGGGAGGATTATCGCCGGTATACCCGCCGGGGACGGCCGTTTTTTGGGCGGGGGAATGAATACGGTACTTTCGGGAAAGTCACCCAAAAGACCTATCGTTCATTTTTCGAACGGCAGCAGCTCAAACAGCAGCTGAAAAGGCAGCGCTTTGCGGAAAAGGTCAAGCAACGCATCCGCCGAAGTCGGATGAGCGGGTGGCGGAGTCGCAGTGGGGGATTCGGTAAATAATGCCCTCTGGTGCGGCTCGGGGCAACACCCACGGAGGAAGATGCCTCAATCCCGTTGAAAACCATTTGACTAAGCATTCATGATTGTCGGGAGGATGGAATGACTCTGGATCAAGTGGTGAGCGGTATCCTATATTTAATAGCGGTGTTTATTCTGTTTGTTATGGGAAAGTGGGTTTACGACAAAACCCATCCGGCTTTCCGAATCAAAGAAGAACTGGTCGAAAAAGACAACATGGCGCTGGCGGTGGACTTGATGGGGTATTACCTGGGCCTGGTTTTCGCCCTGGGCGGGATTCTGGAGGGCCCCTCCGTCGGCATCGTGGATGATCTATTGGACATTTTCTTCTTTGGCGCCGTTTCCATTCTTTTGTTGAACCTATCCATGTTTATCAATAACAGGATGATTTTGCCGCGGTTCGATAATTACAAGGAGATGATTCAGGATCAGAATGTGGGTACCGGTGTGGTGCAGGCCGGAAATCATATCGCTATCGGTTTGATCATATATGGGGCCGTATCGGGCCAGGGAGGGGATTTGATCACTGCGGCCGTGTTCTGGATATTGGGACAACTGGGGCTGATTCTTGCGGCGAAGGTATATAATACGATCACCCCTTTCGATATCCACGATGCGATAGAAAAGGACAATGTGGCCGTGGGAGTGGCCTTTGCCGGGGTTCTGGTGGCGCTGGGCAACATCATCCGCTTGGGCACCATGGGCGACTTCTACTCCTGGCGGGTGAATTTAACCGGATACGGACAATATTACCTTTTTGGAATTGTCATGTTGCCGGTGGTGCGAATGGCCACAGACAAACTATTACTGCCCGGTGCCCGTTTAACCGATGAGGTTGTCCATCAACAGCACCCCAACGTTGGAGCAGGCATTCTGGAAGCGTTTTCTTATATCGCCGCGTCATGGCTGCTCGGGTGGATCGTTTAAACGTCGGGTGCCAATGGAGAGCAAATTGTCCATCCAGGTGAAAAAACCGTCCCCCACATGGAAAACCCGAAAGAATTTCCTTTTAAAGGCCTGTATTTTCGCCACGGGCCTTTCCGGTATTGTGGCCGAATATATCATGTCCACCCTGGCCAGCTATTTACTGGGTAACACCGTGTTGCAATGGACGTTGACCGTTTCTTTTATGTTATTTGCCATGGGGCTGGGCAGTCGATTGAGTCGCTTTATCCCCGATCCCTATTTGCTGGATGCCTTCGTCATCACAGAATTTATGCTTTCCATCCTCACCGCTTCCAGCGCAACCCTGACTTATCTGCTGTCCGCCTACGTCCAGGATATCTGGTTGTTCATCTATGCCATTGCCGTCACTATCGGTATTCTCATCGGGTTCGAAATTCCCCTGGCCACCCGACTGAACGATTTTTTCGAGGAACTTCGGATCAATATCAGCACGGTGATGGAAAAGGATTACTACGGCGCCTTGCTGGGAGGATTGTTGTTCGCTTTTGTGGCCCTGCCTCATCTCGGGTTGTCGTATACCCCCATCATTCTGGGAAGTGTGAACTTTTTAGTGGCCACGGCATTGTTCGTTCAATTCCGGCAACACCTGGTGCGTCGGAAAAGCCTTACGGCCGGGTTGGTGCTGGTGCCGGTTTTCATCGCACTGACAGCCGTTCTCGCCCAGCCCATCGTATTGTACGGAGAACAGCGCAAATATATGGATAAAATTATCTACAGCGAACAAACGCCTTACCAGCGGATTGTGATGACCCAGTGGAAAGCGTATTTCTGGCTGTATCTGGATGGAAACGAGCAATTCAGCACTTATGATGAAGAACGTTATCACGAACCCCTGGTGCACCCTGCTATGCAGACCACCGTATCGCACCGTCGGGTACTCATACTGGGAGGGGGAGATGGTCTGGCCCTTCGGGAAGTGTTGAAATATCCAGATGTGGAAAGCGTTACGTTGGTGGACATAGATCCGGCCGTGACCCGCCTGGCGGCTACCCATCCCATCCTGGTATCGATCAACCAGAATGCCCTGAATCATCCCAAAGTCCGGGTGATCAATCGTGATGCCTATGCGTACCTCCGGGACAGTAACCGATTGTACGATGTCATCATCATCGATTTACCCGATCCCAAGACGGTTCAGCTGGCGCGTTTGTATTCGGTGGAATTTTACCGCCTGTGCCGCCGTCAACTGGCCCGTGGGGGAACACTGGTTACCCAGGCCACCAGTCCTTTCTTTGCCCAAAAGGCCTTTTTGTCCATTTTGAAAACCGTCCGGGCCGCCGGGTTTACGGCCGTACCCTATCGGAATCACATCCCTACTCTGGGGGAGTGGGGATGGGTGTTGGGGATCAATCGCACCGATCTTCCGGAAGAGGCGTTTCGGAAGCAACTTCAGCGGCTGGACTTCTCCAACGTCCCCACCCGGTTTCTCAATCGCGAGGCGATGACGCGCATGTTATTGTTCGGAAAGAATGAACTTCAGGGACTGGATACCGTGGAAGTCACCAACCAGGTGGGATTAAAAGTATATCAATATTACCTGAAAGGAGACTGGGATTTATATTAGCGGTTCCATCGTTCCGCGGTGTTGGGAGATCCAACACGATTCATTTAAAAGCCACCCGTATAATCCGCACCGTTCGGCCATGGTGATATCGGACGTTGAGGATGTCCGTGCCTTTATGGCCCGGCGTCTTCGATGAAGCGGGAGGGTGGTGCGAATGCATTCACAAATACGTGGAACGCTATAGTCGGGTGATCAATCGCCCTGGTGTACAGGGCCTCTGTCCGGAAGGCGGCTTTCCGCAGGGGAAAGGTACCGGAGGATCGGCGTCAGGGTGGTCGCAAAGATCAATTTTTTCGATAAGGAACGGCGTCAATGGGTAAGACTTTTTTCATAATTGCCGGAGAGGCTTCCGGGGACCGACATGCGGCCGATCTGGTGCGGGCGATACAAGAGTTGCGGCCCGACTGCCGCTTTATCGGTATTGGGGGGGACTGCATGCGCCAGGAGGGAGTGGAGTTGATCTACCCTATGTCCGATCTGGCCGTTCTGGGGATTGTGGAAATTTTTCGGCACCTGCCCACCCTCTATCGCATTCAAAACGATATTAAAAGGCGGCTTCAGAAGGCGATAGACGCGGTCATCCTGGTGGATTATCCGGGTTTCAATCTGCGAATTGCGCGAATGGCCGGCCGTATGGGCATACCGGTCATTTATTACATTTGTCCTCAGCTCTGGGCGTGGGGCCAAAAGCGGGTGGAAAAGATTCGCAAGTATGTCGATTTACCGCTGGTGATTTTTCAATTCGAGCAGGAATTTTTTGCGCGTTTTGGAATCCGGGCCCACTGGGTGGGACATCCTTTGGTGGATCAGCTCCGCCGTCTGCCTTCCGAGGCGGAGTTCCGTAAAAACTATGGGTTACCGACGGATAAGCCGCTGGTGGCCCTGTTGCCCGGTTCACGCCGTATGGAGGTAGAACGCCTATTGCCGGTGATGTGCGCCGCCATGCAGGATTTAACCCGCCCGTATGGTTTGCTCCCCGTCATCGGTAAGCCGGTCCACCTGGAAAATGAGTTATATCATCGTATCGTTGGGCGGCGGTACCCGATCCTTGAACGGGACATTGGTGCCTTAATGAAGTATGCGCATTTCGCCCTGGTAGCCAGTGGCACGGCGACGCTGGAGTTGGCATTTTTGCAAACGCCCATGGTGGTGCTCTATCGGGTGTCTCCGGTAACCTACTATATGGGACGATTGTTGATTAAGTTGAACACCATCGCCTTGGCCAATATTGTGGCCGGTCGACCCGTGGTGCCGGAACTGATTCAACATCGTTTGACCCCCGAGCGGGTCCGGCGGTATGCTCAACAATATCTGGATGATTCGGCCTATTATAACCGGGTGAAGGCGGGATTGGCACAAATTCCCGAGATTTTGGGTCCCCCGGGGGCGAGTCGCCGGGCGGCCCGACACATCGTCGAATTTTTACCGTGAACCCCTCCTCCGTTTCCACCGGCAGGCAAAATTTTTTTATGTTTTTTTTATTTTCCGATTTATTCCGTAATTTTCAACCTGAGACAAAGAAAGCCTGTTCAATGATACGGATCGAAGCCCGGGACCTGCAGAAGCAGTTTAATGACCGCCTGATTTTTTCCCACATCAACTTTACATTGCAATCGGGTGAATCGCTGGCCATTACCGGTCCCAACGGTTCGGGAAAAACAACGCTGGTGCGGATCGTTTCGGGCTTACTTTCCCCCTCCGGAGGAGCAATTGTTTATCATATCGACGGCCGAACCTACCGCCCGGTGGAAGTGTACCCCTTGATCGGATTGGTGGGCCCCTATCTTCAATTGTATTTAAATCTGACCGCCTGGGAGAATCTGGTGTTCTTCAGTAAAATTCGTGGTCTAACCGTGGACAAATCGCGGCTCCGGCGGTTGATGGCCCATTTCGGACTGGCCGGTCGGGAACTGGACTTGCTCAAAACGTTTTCCTCCGGCATGCTGCAGCGGATGAAATATGTGGTAGCGTTGATTCACCAACCAGAGGTGTTACTGGTGGACGAACCCACCTCCAATCTGGACGAAGAAGGCAGTGAAACCGTCTATCAATTATTGGACGAACAACAGCAGAATAAAATCTTAATTGTGGCGACCAATGAACCCGAGGAAATACGGTTTGGAAGAAAGCGTGTGGACGTTGCTGGTCAAGAGTAACATCATTTTTCAGAAAGATTTTCATCTGGAGTTTCGCACCCGATATGCGATCAACGCCATCATTCTCTTTGCGGTGATCAGTTTAACCGCGGTGAGTTTTTCCGTGGGTCCTATTCAGCTGGAGCCCCCTATTCAATCCGCCATGCTGTGGGTAATTATCTTCTTTTCGGCCATGTCGGGATTATCGCATATTTTTGTCCGGGAAGAGGAACAGCAGACCTCCGACACCTTACGTCTGGTCGCCCCCCCGACGGCAATTTTTCTGGGGAAATGGGGCTTCAATGTGGTTCTTCTTTTTTCGCTGGAAATCATTATCATTCCCTTATACATTGCCCTTTTGAACGTTGAGGTGCAGGGAATGAGCGCGTTTCTCTTGATCATTGTTCTGGGTAGTGTGGGATTAGCCTCTATCGGTACCATCATGGCTGCCATTGTGGCACAGGCCAGCACCCGCGGGGCATTGTTTGCGGTGTTGAGTTTTCCTTTATCCATCCCGGTGCTGCGGTCGGCCATTCAGGGAACCTGGACGGCCATTCAGGGTGGGGGAGTGGCGCAGTGCCTGGCGGATATCCAGTTGTTATTTTCGTTTACGGTGGTCATCTTAACCAGCTCGATTTTGCTGTTTGAATTTATCTGGAGGAAATAGTCATGAGACGCGATTGGTGGAAATGGTTTCTGGGCATCTGGATGACGCTGATGATTCTGGGTGCCTTTTTATATACGCCGGTGGCCAAAGGATTGGGCGAAACCACACGGGTACTCTATTTCCATGTACCCGCGGCCTGGGTAGCGACCCTTTCGTTTTTGATTTCGGCCGTCTACAGCATCCGCTATCTGCAAAAACAACAGATCCAATATGATGTCTGGGCGGCTTCCTCGGCGCAGATCGGTTTTATTTTTACCATCCTGGCCACTGTGACGGGATCGATCTGGGCGAAGGAAATCTGGCATTCGTACTGGAATTGGGATCCCCGGGAGACGTCCATTTTTGTGCTGTTGCTGATCTACGCAGCCTATTTCGCCCTGCGTTCCGCCATCGAAGACACGAATCAGAAAGCGCGTCTGGCGGCGGTCTATTCGATTCTGGCATTTGTTACGGTGCCCTTTCTGGTGTTTGTTATTCCCAGAATCTATGATTCCCTCCATCCGGATCCTCTGATTAATCCCGAAGTGAAGATTAAAATGGATCCCCGCATGTTGCGGGTGTTCCTGGGCTCGCTGTTCGGGTTTACCCTGCTGTTTTACTGGATGTTGCGCATCAAGACCGACATTGAATTCCTTAAGTTGAAGTTAACCAAACGGATGTAAAGGAGAATGTTATGGGGAACAGTGTAAGTCTGTACCTTCTCAGCGTTCTGGGCCTGCTCTTTCAGCCCGAAACCAAAGAAGTGGGACAAAATATATACGTTGTTTTGGCGGTCACCCTGATTGTGTGGCTGGGAGTATTTTTTTTTCTGCTGTATCTGGACCGACAATTAAAGCAGGTAAAGGACAAAATCGACTGGGAGAATGAGTAAGAAAAAAATTGCCTTTGGAAATCTCCCCGACGAGCGGCGTAAATATGTAAAAGGAAAAAAATGTAGGAGAGGTGGATCATGCGTCCTAAATATATCATCGGTGTGGGAATCATTCTGGTATTCATCGCCTTCGCCGGTTTGAAATTAAAACAGTCGTTTACCCCTTACGTTTCCCTGCAGGAAGCCAAGCGGACCGGGGGCGTGGTGCAAGTTAAAGGTACCCGAATACCCGGTTCGGAAAAGTATGACTACCAGAAAAAAGTATTCATTTTTGAGATGCAAGACACCAGCGGTGAAGTGTTCAAAGTCGTTTACCACGGCGTTAAGCCTTCCAACTTTGAACAGGCCATGGAGGTCGTTGCCATCGGCGCCTATAAAAACGGCGTTTTCGAGGCCAATCAATTGTTAATCAAGTGCCCGTCCAAATATCAAGCGGAAGAATCGAAAGGGGTACAATCATGATCATTGGATTCATGAGCATCACCGTCGGTTTTGTGGCCTCCGTTGTGGCTATTCTGGCGTATTTTTTTTATTACCGCGATCGAACCCCGGAGATGTTACAGCTGGCCAACCGAAGCTTTTACCTGATGAGTGCGGGCATACTGCTCGCATCCGGCATGCTGCTTTATTTCATCATGACCCATCGTTTTGAGGTGAATTATGTTTACAGTTATTCATCCCGGAGCCTGTCCTGGGATTATTTGCTTTCCACATTTTGGGCCGGCCAGGAGGGGACCTTTTTGCTCTGGCTGTTGTACGGGGTGATCTATGGGGTGATCCTGATCCGCAGGGTCGGCAAGGATCAGCCCCTGGTCCTGGCGTTTTTCACCCTGGTTCAGGCGTATATTCTGCTCATATTACTGAAAAAGAATCCCTTTGCCATGGTCTGGCATGTGCACGAGGAAGCCCCGGTGGGGTTTGTTCCCCAGGATGGGGCCGGATTAAACCCTCTTCTTATAAATCCCTGGATGCGGGTGCATCCTCCTACCCTTTTTCTGGGGTATAGTTCCTCCATGGTGCTGTTTGCCTTTGCCATGTCCGCTCTAATCACCAAAGATTTTCACGGATGGATCAAACATGTGCGGCCGTGGGCGGCGTTTGTGGCCATGTCCCTCGGTACCGGCATTATTCTGGGCGGTTATTGGGCTTACGTGACGTTGGGCTGGGGCGGCTACTGGGCCTGGGATCCCGTTGAAAATGCTTCCCTGGTTCCCTGGCTTCTGAGCGCGGTTCTGGTGCATGGGATCATTATCCAAAACCGCATCCAGGGACTGGTGAAGACCAATCTGTTTATGGCCGGATTGACCTTCATTACGGTGTTGTGGGGATCATTCCTGACGCGCTCCGGCATATTAACGGATTTCTCGGTGCATTCTTTTGCGGAATCTGGTTTGAACATCTATCTGATCACCATGGTGCTCTCCTTTACGGCCTTGTTTTTATTCGTCTTCCTACGGGAAACCCGGGGCGTGGAAGGCGCCCGTTTTACCGATGCCTTCTTTACGCGGGAAACCTTTATTTTTGTGGGCATGATGACGCTGTTTGTCACCAGCATCCTGGTGCTTATTGCCACCTCTTCCCCAATTTACACGGGGTTTTTCGGCAATCCCGCCAGTGTAGCCGCCGATTATTATAATCAGGTCATCATTCCCATTGCTCTATTTATGATGGTGGCCATCGCTCTGGCCCCCATGTTGAGCTGGAAGACGGCCAAGGTTCACGACTGGAAAACCATCATGATCGCCGGCATGATCGCGGTATTCACGACTCTCATCGGGATTGTGCTGGGATTACGGGATTGGATTTCCATTTCCCTTTTGCTTCTTTCGATGTTCGCTTTTGTGACCAATGGAGTGTTCATTTATCGTTTTATGAGGAAAAACTTCATTAAATCCGGGGCTTACCTGGCCCATGTGGGGCTGGCGCTAATGGTCATCGGGATCGTGATCTCTTCCATATACGATCGTAGCGAACGGGTGAGCCTGCCCATGGGGGAATTTCAGAAAACCAGCCTGGGCATTGAGCTGCGCTTCGAAGGCTTCCTTCCCCAACCCGACGGCAGGGACAAGGTGAAGCTTACCGTGCGTACCCCCGAAGGCGAGGAATACGAAGCATTTCCGCTGTTTTACTATAGCGACTACAACAACAGTTACATGGCCTCTCCGGATGTGAAAAGCGGTTTGACCCAAGACATTTACATCGAACCCTTTTCCTTTACCCCGGGCGAACTGCTCAGCGAAAGGGAAATCACTTTAAAACAGAACCAGATGGAGGAAATTGGAGACCTCCGGGTGGAGTTTACCCGATTCGATGTGACCATGGGGGCCGATAAACAAGTGGTTAAGGCGAAATTGAAAATTGCACGTATGGAAAACAATGACTGGAAGGAGTACGAAATTGCTCCTGCCATTTACATGGCCCAGGGCGGTGATAGGCAACATGAAGAAGTGACCCTTCCGGGAACCGATTATAAGTTTTATTTAAAATCCGTAGACGCCACAACCAAGCGCATCAATCTGGGCATCAAAATGGGGGATGAGGGGGAGCAGAAAGATATCATGGCGGTCGAAGTGAGGGAAAAGCCCATGATGGCGGTATTGTGGTTAGGCACGTTATTGCTGATCGGCGGTATCTTGATGGTGGTGATCGATCAATCCCGGAAGCGCCGCCGCACGGCCTGAAAAATTTACTTGCTTGATAAAGCCGATGGGGCGAAACCCGGTCAATGCACACGGTGACCGGGTTTCGCTTAAGATGAGGGGCGGCATGAAACCCGGGGGGTGTGAGGGAGAAAACTCTGCCGGTCGGCGGCATTATCCCTCGCCTTTTTGGACAACCCTATCCCGGTAGTCCCGTAACCGGCTGGGTCGTCACCGCATCAACACCATTTTCCCCACGCGGGTGCTATGGTTCCAACGAATACGGTAAAAATACATCCCCGAGGGTTGTTCCGAGGCATTCCAGCGCACCCGATGAACCCCTGCCCTTAAGGAAGCGTTCCATACGGTCTCCACCTCTTGACCTTGTGCATTAAAGATCGTGACTTCCACCCGACCCTCGCCGGGAATGTGAAATTCAATGATGGTTTCGGGATTGAAGGGATTGGGATAATTCCGTAGAACCTGAAACCGGGTGGTCAGCGTCTGCAGGGGTTGGGTATCCTCGGGGAAGGCGAGATCGCCGCCGGGCGTGTAGGGCACGTATTCGCTTTTTTCGACCCAGATGGCGTATCCCCGGGGAGGGGCCCAGACGTAGACCCGGCCATCGCTGTAAACCTGGGTTTCCTCCTGGGCGTTCCGGGTTGCATTCACCAGAACTTTGCCCGCCCAGTTGACATAACCCGTGCTCGGAGCGTTATCGACCCAGAGGCCTTTTACATCCGTCTCGTGATCGTTGATAACCAGAATGGCACCGGATTTGTTGCCGTTGCCTTGACGACGGGCCACGTACACATCGCTGGTATTTCCGGAAGGCCAGGGATTGCCGATTTCGCTTAGAACGATCATCCCGCCGTTCAGGTAAGTTTTGCGGATAAAAATCAACCGGTTAATCTCTTCTCTCAAGCCGGCCGGGGCCGTCACTCGATCTTCGGAACAGGCATGTTTCGATACCTGGGTCACGCCGAAATAGTGGGGATAAAAGATGCAGGGTCGGCCTTCGGCAAAAAGGATGTAAGCATAAGCCATATCCCAGTCCCGCCATAACCATTTGTCGGATTCTTTGCCGGTATCGTGATTTTCCACAAAGGTCACCACCTGGAGTCCGGAAAGATTATTCCCGGCGTTATCACGCACCAGCCCGGCATGATTCAGCCAGCTCATGTCAAAATCGGCACCATTCCAATTGGCCATATCGGTAAGGGTGAATTTCAGGGGAAAATCGAAAGCGTCCGCATCGGCACCGTAGCTTTCCACCGTGGTCACCCAATATTTTATCGCGGGTTTGTCTCCCCAGTATTCCCCCACGGCAAACCGTTGTGTCCCATCGGCGCGTTTGGGCATGCGATTCAACCACTGGGCAATGAATTCCGGCTGCACTCCCCGCACAAAATCCAGGCGGTAGCCGTCGTAGCCCACCGTATTGGTCAGCCACTGGCCCCATTCGATCAAGCGATTCTGAACCACCGGATCGTAGGTGTTCAGATCGTTTCCAAAAAATTTGGTGTTGGGAATGATTTCGTCGTTTCCCGGATATCCCAGATAATCCCGGTCGTCCACCGGATGGAAATGGGTGTAATTCCAGGTCCACTGAGGTTCACCGGTTCCCGTATGGGTCACGTAGGTGATGCCGGTGTTGGTATGGGCTTCCAGTGTGGCAGCGGCCAGATTCTGCCCGTTGTGCCAGATTTCGAAGGGATAGTAACCGTTGGTTTGGTCGGCGTATCCGAAGGTCCAGTCCCCATTGCAATCGGTTGTTTCGCGCCGGGCTTCCAGGCGAATGAGGATGTCGTGGGATGCGGATAAGGTTATTTTGTACTCATCAATGTCGCCGTATTGGTTGATGTGCGCCCATATGTGTTTTCCGGAACCTGGAAACACATTGAATTGCCCGTTGCCGTCATTGGGCTCGTATTCCCAGTGGGCCGAAGAGGGCGTATTGGGTTGATCCGGCGACCCATCCCAGTTGATATACAGGTCATACCCACGTTCGGTGGAATTGGCATTCCAATCCAGATGATATCCTTTGATTTTGATGTAATAGTCTCCGGGTGCGGCGTTGGGGATGATCCAGAGGATTTCGTTAGTGGGATAAGGGCTGTATTGATTGTACACCCCGTCGCCGTCGGGGTCCCGAATGGCCTCATCAAAGACGTACTGCTTGACCGCGGGATTGTTTTCCCGCTCGGTACTCCCGGTATAGATATGGTTCAGAATAATGTCCGCATATACTTCTATCCCGTAGCTGTGCATGGCATTCACCATGGCGAACAATTCGGAGCGACTGCCGAATCGGGTTTCGATCGTGCCCTTCTGCAGATAGTTTCCCAAATCGAAATGGTCGAAAATTCCATAACCCATGTCGTAAATACCAAAGTTTCCCTTGGAGGGGGAAGGGGTCCAGATCCCGGTGATGCCGGCGGCGGCCAGTTCCGGTGCTTTGACCCGCAGGGTGTCCCACCAGGAACCGTTTTGGTTCACCGCATCGACCGGAACATCCCAGTAAAATGCTTGCATCATAACGTCGTTTTGGGCGGGAATGTTCAGTACCCATCCCATCCACAATCCCAAAGCAATGAGGAGCCGTCGGCGTAAGGCATGCATCATAAAGCCTCCTGAGTTTTTTGAACTTGACTTGACGAATCCCTTACGTATTTAACTTCCCTTGGACACTCAAAGAGGGAGATGAATGACAGAGAACGAGATTGGATTCGGCTTTATCAGGTTAAAAGGAATGCCATACGACCTGACAAAGCGGGAATGAAGCCGGATTTTCTCTACCTTTTTTACTTGATAATGCGCCGTCCTCACCCGTATATTAGTCACTCAAAAACTCATTACGAATGGTGCTATAATATAATCGTGCCAGGGAGATTTTGTCAAATAATTTTTGCCCTCATTTGGGTGGGCCTCGCCTGCGGGCCTTTTCGTTCTTCCTCTCCACAAATCATCGTCTGGACCACCCTGAGGCCGGTGGAAAGAGAATTGTTACAAAAGCAACTGGATCAATTTGCCCGTCGCTATCCGCAATACCAATTCCGGCAACTGTATTATCAACCCGAGGAGTTGCGTCCCAATTTTATTATTGCTGCTCTGGCCGGTAAAGGACCGGACCTGGTACACGTCCCCGGCGATTTTATCGGACCCTTCGTGGAACTGGAAGTGGTTCAACCCCTGGATCCTTTCTTCGGCCCGGCCTTTCTCGACAGTTTTATCACCCAGCCCTTCCCGGCCAACACCTGGTTTAAGGGGCGTCTGTACCAGATCGCCGATCGGGTGGGAAATCACCTCTGTCTGGTTTACAATAAAGATTTGGTGGCCGAACCGCCCCAAACCATCTCCGAACTCATCGAAATGGGAAAGCAAATTGCCCGGGATTGGGATGGGGACGGAATACCGGATCGCTACGCCCTTGCCTGGAATTACATTGAGCCGTATTTTGTTGTGCCTTTCATCGGCGGTTACGGGGGCTGGATTCTGGACGAGCACAACAACCCGACCCTGAATACCCCGGCCGTCATCAAGGCGGCGAAGCTTATCCAGGATTTGCGGAACAAATACCAAATCATTCCCAAAGAAGCCGATTACGAAACCGCCAATGCGTTGTTTCGGGACGGCCGCACCGCCATGATTATTAACGGGCCCTGGTCCTGGGGAACCTATTTGCGGGATGGTATTCGGTTGGGAATCGCCCGCATTCCCAAAATCGATGAAACCGGATTGTGGCCCACCCCGCTGGTTTCGCCCATGGGATACATGATGAACGTGAATGTCGAGGGCCAAAAGCGGCAAATCGTCATTGAATTGATTCGTTTTCTAACCTCTACCGAAGTTGAACTGGAGTTTGCCCGGCAATTTTTGATCGTTCCCTCCCGAAAAGAGGCCCTGCAGCGGGCCCTCAACGATCCCGAACTGGGACGAAATGAATTGTATCGGGCCTCCATTGATCAGATGAAAGTCGGACGCCTGATGCCCGTCATCACCGAAATGCGCTGGATATGGGATGCCATGCGGCCGGCCTATCAGGGCATTTTTACCGGAAAGTATACCCCGGAAGAAGCGGCCCGGGAAATGCAACGTCTGGCGGAAAAGCTCATCCAGGAAAGTCGATAGTGGGGGGAAGAATGGCTGGAACCGTGGCAAAAGTCGGCTCCCCAAATCGCCTGGCCTATCTCTATGTACTGCCCGCTTTGTTGGTCATGGGCTTCGTGGTGGTATATCCCTTTCTGTACAATGTTGTGATCGCCTTTTCCAACATGAATTTAACGCATTTTCGGGACTGGCGGATCATCGGGTTTCGCCATTTTGGGGAAGTGCTTGGCGATCGAACGTTCTGGTACTTCTTGTTCAAAACGGTGCTCTGGACGGGGTTGAATCTGATTTTCCATGTCGGCATCGGCGTGTTTCTGGCATTGATCCTCAATAAGGACCTTCAAGGGAAGTCGATATTTCGCACCTTGTTGATTTTACCCTGGGCCGTGCCCCAATACATCACGGCTTTGACCTGGCGGGGCATGTTCAACTCGGAGTACGGGGCGGTCAATCTGTTGCTTCAACAGTTGGCGGGCATGCAAATTCCCTGGCTTTCCAGCGAATGGGGGGCCTTCACCGCCTGTCTGATCACCAATATCTGGTTGGGATTTCCATTCATGATGGTGGTGGCGTTGGGGGGCTTGCAAAGCATTCCGGATGAATTTTACGAAGCGGCGGAAATAGACGGGGCGACACCCTGGCAAAAGTTCTGGAACATTACTGTTCCCCTGTTGCGTCCGGTGATGATCCCGGCGATTATCCTGGGAGTGATCTGGACGTTCAACAATTTTAATGTTGTCTGGCTGGTCAGTAACGGGGGCGAACCTTCGGATACCACCCACATTCTGGTCAGCTGGGTGTATAAAGCCGCGTTTACCTATTTTCGGATGGGGTACGCGGCGGCATTCTCGTTGATCATTTTTGCCATTTTGTTTGTCTTCAGCTGGCGTTTTATCCAACGAACGCGTGTGCTGGAAAAGGTATACCCATAAGGGAAAGTAGAGCCATGGCCAATCCCCGGGCGTTGACCGTCAAAGGCAAATTGGGGGCCTATGCCGTTTTAACGGTGTTTACCCTGTTTGCGATTTATCCGGTTATTCGAGTGGTTTCCATCTCAGTGCGTCCGGGTAACCGGCTGTTAACCAAGTCTCTGGCCGTTATCCCGGAAGGAGCCACCTTGGAGGCCTACCGGCGGCTGTTTACAGAGGAGCCGTTCCTGAGGTGGATGTTGAACTCCATATGGGTGGCTGCGTTCGTCACCGTCGTGGGGGTGGCTCTGGCGGCCACGGCCGGGTATGCGTTCTCCCGGTATCGATTCCGGGGACGCAATGCGGCCATGCTGGGCATTATCATGACCCAAATGTTTCCGGTGACCATGTTGTTGCTTCCCCTTTTCATCATGCTCATCAAACTGCGGTTATACGACTCCTATCTGGGTTTAATCATCGCCTATTCAGCAACGGCTTTACCCTTCACCATCTGGCAAATGAAGGGCTATTACGATACCATTCCTTATAGTCTGGAAGAGGCGGCCATGATTGACGGCGCTTCGCCGGGTTACACGTTTTACCGGATCGTATTGCCCCTGGCCCTTCCGGCGCTGGCCATTTCGGCTTTGTTTTCGTTCATGACCGCCTGGTCGGAATATCTGGTGGCTGCGGTTTTGATCCAGAACCCGGATTTATTCACCCTGCCGCTGGGTTTGAAATCCTTTCAATCCAATATGGAAGTCGCATGGGGATTGTATTCCGCCGGTGCCGTGGTGGTCAGTCTCCCGGTGGTCCTGTTATTTATGTTTCTGAGTCGCTGGCTCATTTCGGGGTTGACCCTGGGCAGTGTAAAGGGGTGACCATGAGGGGGAAAACGTTTTGGGTGCCGGGTGGATCAGAAAATGCCGTCTGCGGTAAAATTTTCTTGACTATTTGGAATTTCTTTTTAATTTATCGTTAGTAACTATGATATGAGTTGCGCATGGATTCAACCGCGAAGGGATTGGGATGCAGAGCGGTTCAAATTGTCGATTTAGTTAAGTGAGCGCCTATGAAGACCCCGGGCGGCCTGAAAATCTTTCTGTTCCTTTGCTGGGTGAGCCTGTTCTGGTTTGCCTGTCACAATCAGCAGCCGGCCGAGGAAAACGTTCTGGCACGGATCGACCGGGAATGGATCACTACGAAGGATTTTCAACAGCGCTTTTCGGAATTGCGCACCCGCATGGGGCTTCCCGACAACGGTCAGACCCGCCGGGAACTCCTGAAAAATATGGTGAATGAAAAATTACTGATTCTTGAGGCTAAAAACCGGGGTTACGATCGGGATGCCCGGGGCCGGCATGAATGGCAGAGGATTCATATTCAGGGTTTGCTGAACCTCTTTTATCAAAAAGAAATTGCCGCCCGGATCACCGTCAGCGAAAAGGAGCTGCGGGAACTGTTTCGACGTTTCAATACCCGCATCAAGGCCCGACATTTGTATGCCCCTACAAAGCGGAAGGCCGATTCCCTGTATCGGGCTCTGCAGAACGGGGCCACTTTTGAGCAGCTGGCCCGAAAAGTCTTCAAAGATCCCCGGCTGCGCGATACGGGGGGACTGCTGGGATATGTTACGGTCGATGAAGTGCATCCCAATGTGGAGGATGCCGCCTTTTCCCTGAAAGTGGGGGAGATTTCCCGTCCGGTCAAAATCAGCAGCGGTTATAGCATTGTTAAGGTGGAAGACCGCATTCAGAATCCCCTGATCACCGAATTGCAGTATGCCCAGAAAAAGGCCCAAATGGAACGGTTCCTGCGGTATCGAAAATCCCTTCAAATGGCGGCCGCTTTTGTGGACTCCATGCGTCGGGAATTAGAGGTGACTTTCAATCCCGACGTCGTTCGCGCCGTTTTTCAGTTGATAAAAAATAAGCCCGAGGGATTGTGGCGCCCGGAAGAGCATCCCCTGCCCGGGGTACCGGATCTGGAAGATCGGGTGATTGTGCGGTCTCGATTGGGCGCGTGGAGCGTTCGCCGGTTCCGGGAGAAGGCCCGCTTTACCTCGGAGCGGGAGAGGCGCTGGATTCGTCATCCCGAAAGCCTGGAAGAGTTTATTGCGGGTCTGGTGGTACGGGAGTATATGTTGGCCCACGCCCGACGGAAGCAATACGACCGCACCCCGGAATTTCAGGAATTTGTGCGGCGGCAATGGGAAAGCTATCTGCTGCAACGCCTGGAAGAGGCGTTATGGGCGGAAATGGAAGTCCCCGAGGACAGCTTGCGGCACTACTATCGGCAAAACTTGGACAAGTTCACCCGGCCGCCACAGATTGGTTTAAGGAAAATTGCGGTGGCGGATCCGGCTGTCGCCCGGCTCATCGAAGGGCATTTGCGTCGGGGGGCCTCTTTCGAAGAACTGGCGCAACAATATTCGGTGCGAAGTGGCGGAGCGGGAAACCCCCGCGGGGTGGAATATTTTACCCGCCGTCAATTGGGGCAATGGGCGGATGAGATTTTTTCGCTGAATCCGGGTGAATGGAAAGGCCCCTTCCCGTCCGCTGATTCCCTCTACCTGTTTGTCCAGTGTGTGGATCAACTGCCCCAACGGGTGATTCCCTTCGAGGAAGCCCGGGAAGAAATTGTGAACGCTTTGAAATACATGGGGTTGAATAAAAAACGGGACGAGATCATTCGTCAGGTGGCGCGTTCGGTGCCCGTTGCCCAATTCCCGGAAAGGTTAACAACTATGCGACTCAATTAAAAGAGGCCTTTGTTTACAATGAGACGATCGATTCCTTTTACGCTGGGTGTGCTTTTACTCATAGCTTTCACTCCCTCGCTCAGTTGGGCCCAATCCTATGGCAAAATCACCGGCATTGTAGTGGACGCGGAAACGGGCGAGCCCCTCCCCGGTGCCAATGTGCTCGTCGAGGGAACCAACCTGGGTGCATCCACCGATCTGGACGGTACCTACATCATCCTGCGAGTTCCGCCCGGAACGTATACCCTGAGTGTGGAATACATCGGTTATCAAAAGATGTCCGTCACCAACGTCCAGGTCATGACGGATCTCACCAGCCGGGTCAATTTTCGGTTGAAACCGGAAGCCATCGCCGGGGAAGAGGTGGTGGTCGTGGCGGAGACCCCCATCATTCGCAAAGACCTGACTTCGGTGGAAGCGCGGATACAGGCGGAAACGATTGAACGCATGCCGGTACAGGATGTGGGAGATATTTTAAACCTTCAGGCCGGGGTAACCCGGGACGCCGCGGGAGGCATTCACATTCGGGGGGGACGATCCACCGAAATCTCTTACATGATTAACGGAATCAGCATCACAGACGACTTTACGCGATCCCAGTCCCTGCAAATCGAGAACGAATCGGTGCAAGAACTGCAGGTCATCAGTGGTACGTTTAATGCCGAATACGGCAACGCCATGAGCGGGGTGATCAATATTGTTACCAAAACCGGTTCCAATGTGTTTAAAGGCAATCTGACCGCCTGGTCCGGGGATTATTACAGTCGGGATACGGAGGTCTTCTGGAATCTGGATCAGCTTAACCCCACATCCATCTACAATCTTCAGGGGTATCTAAGTGGTCCCATCATCAAAAACAAGGTTACTTTTTTTGCCACGGCCAGACGCTGGTATGATGACGGCTGGCTGTATGGTCCTTATGTGTACAGTCCCCAGGGACGCACACAGATCGTCAATGGGGACACCGTCGAACTGCGGGGGGATAGCAGCGCGGTATCCATGAATTTTCGTTCCCGATTCAGCGGGCAGTTTTCTTTGGAATGGCAAATTGCCATGCCGTTAAAATACCGCATTGATATTCTGGGTAGCTGGGAAAAACGGCGGAACTACGACCACTTCTTCCGGCTGAATCCTCTCGGCGACCGGGGGGATCTGGAGAAAGGCATTACCCTCATCAACAAGTTGGTGCATCAGATCAGTCCAAAAATGTTTTATGAGGCCACCCTGGCCTATAAATTTAACACCATCCTATCCCGGCTTTACGAAAGCCCGTTTGATCCTCGATATGTCCATCCGGATTCCCTCAACGTGGGCGCTTTTCAATTTTCCCGGGCGGGAACGGATCTGACCCGTTTTGAACGGTATACGCGCTCCTGGATCGGCAAGTTTGATGTCACCGCTCAGGTCACCCGGCGCCATCAGGTGAAGTTCGGGGTGGAGTATCAGCAGGATGAGCTGTTTTACGAGAATCTGACGCTGGTACCCGCAGAGAATGAGCGGGGGGAGCAAATCCAACCCTTCAGACCGGCCATTCGCCCCCCCTCCTCGCCGGTGCATGATCGCTTCATCCGCAAACCGGTCAAATTTTCCGCCTATATTCAGGACAAGATCGAGTACGAGGAAATGATCATCAACGTGGGGGTGCGTTTCGATCTGTTTGATGCCAATGGTAAGATCCCCCGGGATATGTCTGACCCCAATATCTACAACCCCTTTAAGTTGATCTATATTTATAAAGACGTGAACGGCGATGGGGTCATCGATTTGTCCGAACAACGGGAGGACAATAAGTATAGCCTGGAAGAACGTCAGCAATTCTGGTGGCGGGAAACCAGCATCAAAACGCAGGTCAGTCCTCGTCTGGGGGTCGCCTACCCGATATCCGAGGGAGGTGTCATTCACTTCTCTTACGGCATCTTTCAGCAAATTCCCGATTACAGTCAGCTTTATGTGGGGGATGAATTGAAAGTCACGACGGCCACGGGCACCCAGGGACCGTTTGGTAATCCAGACCTCAATCCCCAACGCACCACCATGTACGAAATTGGTTTGAAACAGAAGCTGGGAGATGTGCTGGCCGTTGATGTGACGGGGTTCTACCGGGATATCCGGGATTGGGTGTCCACCAGCCAGCCCATCCCCACGGTGTTGGGGGGTGTTTCCTATGTTCGCAAGATCAATCGGGATTTTGCCAACGTGCGGGGCATTACCCTTACCCTGCGGCGGCAATTTCGGGATGGATATGCGTTTTCGGTCGACTACACCTTCCAGATTGCCGAGGGGACCAATTCGTATCCCGAACAGGAGTTCTTTTCCCAATTGGGTGGAGCGGAGCCCACCAAGGTGCTGACTCCGCTGGATTGGGATCAGCGGCACACGTTTAACAGCTATATTTTTTACGGTGGCGACGACTGGGGTGTCAGTGTCATCTCCCGTTTCGAATCGGGGCAGCCGTATACGCCGGAAATCGTTACCGGCGTTCGAGTGGGGCGGAACATTGTTTCCGGCTTGCAGCGGAACAGCCGCACTAAACCGAACAAATTTACCGTCGATCTAAACGCCTTTAAACGCATTCAGGTGTTGGGCCAGGAGGTGGAATTTTTCCTCCAGGTGTACAACTTGCTCGATGCCCGCAATCCGATCAACGTATACGGTGATACCGGTCAACCCGATTTGACCCTCTTCCAGATGCAGGCGGTTCAGGCGGATAAGAGTTGGTTTGTACGGCCGGATTTTTATGCCCCGCCGCGACGCGTCCAGGTGGGTATGAAGTTGAAACTATAAATTCTGGATAACGGAAGGTAGAACGCCAATGTGTAGAACAAAAACCAATGGTTGGTCGAACATGAGGGTGGGAAAATGCCTTTTCAGTGCCCTGCTGGCCGTCGTCATCGGCCTCCAGTCGCTTACCGCGCAGGTCAACGAACATATTCCTTCGGATCAACGGGGTGACCCGAAACTGCGAAGGAAGTCCCATATCGACGGCAACAACATTCGGGCCACCATATTTAATTTTGGAATGAGTGGTCGCACATCGGCCCGGCCGGATGAGATCCCCTATGAATGGCCGAAAAACACGCAACGGGTTTATATTGCGCTGGTGGGCATTTGGCTGGCGGGTGAGGTAAAGGATGAATCCGGTCAGACGATTCACATAGTCGATTTCCCCGCCTATCGACAGAGTCCCGACGGCGGTTCCTGGAATCTGGAGCCCGTGCCGGGCTTTCTGAATCCCGAATCGGGGGAAATCGCGCGCAGCGATCGTCCGGAAACCTGGCCCACGGCCGCCCAGGGCGGATGGCGGGATAAACGCGACGATCCCGTCGACCCCGGATGGATTGGCTCCTGGAATGGGTTCTTCGGTAAAAATGTATTCAATGCCGATCAGGAAATGTACTACCGCGCTTCCGACGATCTGTATAGTCGCTACAACTATATCCCCGATGAAACCGACCCCACCCGACGGGGCATGGGGTTGCTGGTGGATGTGCGGGCCTTTGCCTGGTCCCAGATCCTGATCAATGATGTGCTGTTCTTTATTCACGATATCTTAAATGACGGCACCAAGCGGGTTCCCAAAACGGCTTTCCTGATCTGGTTGGCCGATATCGTGGGCGGTGACCCCGCGGACGATGAACCGTTTGTGGACCTGCAAACCAGTATCGCATTTTTGACCGACGCCGATCGTGTGGGCGATAGCGCCTTCGGCACCGACAAGGTGGGGGTGGCTTCGGTTAAATACATCGAAACGCCCGGCAATGCCGTTGATGGCATCGACAACGATGGGGATGCCGATTTTTATCCCGAGCTTTTAAGCCGAATTGATGGCGATCCGAATGAATTGGTCCCCCATTTTACCGATGCTGATTTCGAAAAGAGGACCCTGAAGCCCGGCGATAAAATTGTGCTGATCGATTCCCTCACCTTTGCCCGCATCATCACCACCTATCCGGATACCGGAGGAACGGTGGTGACGTTGGGCAGAGTAGTTTATCTGCCTCCGGATGGGCTTACCGTGGAAGAGGATACCGTGGCCAATTCCTTCGATGAAGATTTCGACGGCCTGATAGACGAGCGCCTGACGTTGCACCTGGAGCGGTTCGACGAAATCACCGGTACCATCCGGCCGGTGCGCTACATCAATTACCTGGCGTTTGAACCCGGAGACACCGTTAAACGGGGCTTTGTGGTTCCCGGGTGGGATGTCCAGCCGTCCTACGCCACGGTGGCTCCCATGATTGATGAATCCCGGGATGATAAATTTGACAATGACAACGATTGGGACCCCATGCAAGACGATACCGGCCTGGATGGCGTGGAGGAGACCGGAGACCCGGGGGAAGGGGACGGCCTGCCTTCCAGCGGTTCGGGAACCGATTTCCCCGGAGAACCCAATATCGATAAAACCGACGTTTCGGAGGCCGATTTAATCGGGTTGACCTCGGCCATTCAGGATCCGGCCTTTGGCATCAATTTCAATACCGTTTCCGACGATTTCATCTGGCGCAAGTTTATGATTCCGGGACAATTTTATCTGCCGCGTAAAACCGGGGACTATGACCTTTTTGTTTCCTCGGGATTTTTCCCGCTGGACCCCGGGGAACGGCAGCGCATGGCCATCTCCGTGGCCTTGGCGGGCGGCGGTACCACCAAACAGGCGGATATCGAAAGCGCCATTCAAAAGCAGAAACAGGCCCGGGTGGCGTTTGAGGCCGATTACCAATTTGCTCAGGCCCCTTTGCAGGTAACCCTGAAAGCCGTTCCCGGAGATGGCAAAGTGACCCTCTACTGGGATGATGTGGCCGAATCCTCGGTGGATCGGTTTATCAAACGCATGGGGGGACCCGCCGAAGATTTTGAAGGCTATCGCATTTATCGGGCGACCGATGCGGCCTTTCTGGATGCCAAGGTGATTACCGATGCCCAGGGAGTTCCCACTTTCTTAAGACCCATCGCCCAATTCGACAAGGTCGACGGGATTACCGGATATCATCCAATAGACATCAACGGAGTCAAGTTTTATCTGGGAAACGACAATGGCATCGTCCATTCCTATGTGGATTCCAATGTGGTCAATGGTCAGCGCTACTTTTACGCGGTGACGGCCTACGATTTCGGTTATGCAGAAGGGGGGATTCCACCGACGGAAACCAACATTAAAGTGGTGGTGGATCCCGAAGGCAATATCATTACCGGACCCAACGTGGTGGTGGTCCGGCCCAGGGCGCCCGTAGCCGGATATCTGCCTGCGGATGTGGAAAAGCTCGAACACGTGAGCGGCAGCGCCACCGGGGAAATCGGATTTAAGATTATCGATCCCCGACTGGTAAAAGATGGCCATGTGTACGAAATCACCTTTGAAGATACCTTGATCAAGGGTAAAAAACCGGGAGCGGATACCCTGACGACCAAAAATTTCACCGTGACCGATGTGACGGATGGTGTGGTTAAACTGGAAAAAAGTACTCTGTTCAACGAGGGCGACGAGGTACCCTTGATTGATGGCATTCAACTCTTCTTTGTGAACGAAAGACAGGTGGAATTGAACACCGTGTTGTCGGGGTGGAACGATCCCGAGGTATTCATTTTCGAATTCAAACCGGTGTTTCTAATCTCCACCATTGGAGAACAGCGCCCCAACGATTACCGAATCGTTATCGGCGATGTGGGTTACGGTACCTCGAAAGATACCACCATCAGCGAGGGGGGCATTAGCGTTCCTTTACCCTCCAAGGCCGTGAATTTCAGGGTGTTTAATCTTTCCCGGGATAAAGAGATCGCCTTTGCCTTTGCCGAACTGGATGGGGATGATGGCCGCTTCAGCATCGATACCACCAATGCCAACAACACAGACATCATCTTCTTTCTGGAAGAGAATGATGAGGGGAAACTGGTATATACCTGGCAGGTTACGCTCAATTTAAAAGAAGAGGGGCGTAATCCCGAACAGGGCGACACATTAAACATCTTTTTGCGCAAACCGTTTTTATCCAGCGATGTGTATCGTTTCACCGCACTGGGGGAACGTATGGATCCCGAGCTGGCCAGGAAGCAGTTGGACCGCATTCGGGTGGTACCCAATCCCTACATCGCCGCCGAACGGTGGGAACCCAGGAATCCCTATACGACCGGACGTGGCCCCCGCGAGCTTCATTTCATCAATCTCCCCAAAAAATGTACCATTCGTATTTACGATGTGAATGGTGTTTTAGTCGATAAGATTGAGCACAATTCGACACTGGACAACGGCACCGCCATTTGGGACATGCTCAGCCTGGATAATCTGGAAATCTCTTACGGAGTGTATATTTATCACATCGAGGCCCCGGGAATCGGTCAGAAAACCGGGACCTTTGCGGTGATCAAATAATCATAAAAACAGGGCACAGGGTATAGAATGGATCGAAAGATGAAATGGATGAAAGGCGTTGGTATCGGCATCCTTGTATTGATGCACTTCTGGATAAGTATTCAGCCGTTGCAGGCGCAGCGGGTACGTAAGGTGGGCACCTCGGCGGCGACATTCTTGCGGATTTTTGTGGGATCCCGCGGCAGCGCCATGGGGGGTGCTTTTGTGTCCGTCGCCAACGATCCCTCGGCCATGTACTGGAATCCCGGTGGACTGGCCCAATTAAAACAATCGGCGGTGTATGTCGATCATTCTCCCTATCTTCCCGGATTGGATTTCAATTTTTTGGGATTGGTACTGACCTCGCGAAATCTGGGCAGTGTGGGCGTCAGCGTAACGGCGCTGACAACCGAAAAGATGCTGGTGACCACGCCGGATCAGCCGATGGGTACGGGCGAAACTTTTACCGCCGCCAGCATTGCCGTGGGAATCACCTATTCGCGCTTCCTAACCCAGCAATTCTCCATTGGAGGCACGTTTAAATATGTGAATGAACGAATTTATAATTCCAGTGCGGCTGGAATCGCCTTCGACATTGGAACCATTTTTATTACCCCTTTTTACGGAATCCGCCTGGGAGTCAGCATTTCCAATTTCGGCAACAAAATGCAGATGTTGGGAGAGGACCTGAATGTGCGGGTCGACATTGCACCGGATATTCAGGGAAACAATCAGAGCGTAGTGGGGCAGTTGAAAACCGATCGCTTCGAAATGCCCCTGATCATGCGGGTGGGATTGTCCTGGGATGTGATTCAAACCCATTCCAGCCGGCTTACCGTGGCCATGGATGGAGTCAATCCCAACGACAATGCTCAAAGCATCAACGTCGGGCTGGAATACGCCTTGTTTAACGAGACGTTGCAACTTCGGGCCGGATATAATGATATGTTCCTTCCCGATCGGGAAAAGGGCTTGACCCTGGGTCTGGGGCTTAACGTGCGACAATTACAACGCCTGAATATCCATGTGGGTTATGCCTACCAGGAATTTCGATATCTGGGAGGGGTCAATCGATTTTCTTTTGCCATCAGCTTTTAGTTGAAAGCCGAAAGGGGGTGATTCACCAAATCGGTACCCGATGCAGCATTGGTTGTGAATCCTTAATTTAAACAAATGGAGGAGTATCTATGAGAAAGGTGAGCAGGGTTTTCTTAATCACCACGCTGGTGGCGGCCCTTGTGGGAGCGTTCGGAGTTTCGGCCTGGGCTCAAATCAACGTGACGTTTCGGGTCAATACGGCCACCGTTCCCGATACGTTGAAGGAGAACCATGTGGTTCAAATTCGTGGGGCCGTCAACGGTCAAACGGGCGCCATCCTGCCGGATGGCAAAACCATTGACTGGGGTTCTTCTTCGGAACTGATTTTGCAAAATGTGGGTGGCGATTACTGGGAAATCACGTTTCAAATGTATCCCGAAGACACACTGCGGTATAAATTCTGGGCCGGATTTACCACTACCGAGGGCGTGAATTACAATACCGGCTGGGAAGCCAACATCGTGGATGCCGATGGTCTGGGCGGACAGGACCGTTCGTTTATTTCCGGACAGAGCGATACCGTCGTGGCCCTTCAGTTCTACAACGGCACCGGGCAGACCCAGGACCAATTCTGGCGCCCCTATGCCTTGAAGCCGGACAGCGTGGCCGTTTTCTTCCGGGTAAACGTCGCCGGAGTGATTGAAAGCGGACGCTTTAATCCCGATACCGAGGGACCCCTGGGTGTGCGGGGGAATCCGGGAACATCCGGTGGGGCTCTGGATTGGGGTGCCACCCGACTCATCACCAACGAATCCCAGAACACCGATTTCTGGTCCGGGGTCATCTATTTCCCCAAGGACAGCCTGACGCTTGGAGAGCAACAAAAATACAAATTCTTCATCGAAAACGATGATCAGGGTGGATGGGAAGACAATATCGGCGATCGCATTTTTGTCTATTCCAACAACCTGGTCAACGTGACCATGGATACCACCTTGCACTGGGTGTATTTCAACGATCAGAAGCCCACGGGTAAGACCCCGGTTACCAGCGATCTGGTGTTTCGGGTGAATGTTCAAGCGCTGGAGGGCATTGGTGTCTTTGATCGAGGTGTGGGAGACGCCGTGGGTGTTATCGGGGTGAATGGTTGGTCGGTACCTGATAATCTGATCAACCTGAATTTCAATGCTCTCCTGAGCGAATGGAGCGCTACTGAACCGGTCACTCGAATTCCCGGCGAAACCATTTATTACAAATATTTTCTGGTCTGGGATTCTTCGCGGGTCAATCCCCAAAGCCCCAATTTCATTCCCGGCCTGGACAATTTAAGCAATGGCTGGGAGGAACCCGGTCTCTTTGGTGGTTCCAACCGAACCCTGGTCTTTGAAGGAACGGCACAACAGTCCCCCGAAGGCGACTATGGGCAGGATATCCAGTTCTTCAACGGGGTACCGCCTCAAGGCGTGATTACCGATCCCATCGAAGTGACCTGGAATGTGGATATGCGTCCGGCCACCAATGCGGCCATCAATTTCGATCCTCTCTTCGATCCGGCTCAGGATAGTGTCTTTATTGAGTTCGACGGCTCTCTGTTTGCTCTGACGCAGGGATTGGAATATAGTGGCCCTGGAGCCCGAATAAAACTGGAAGATGCTGATGGGGATACCATCTATTCGGTGACCCTGACGTTGCAAACCCCGACCTGGTATATGAATGGCTTCCGGATCACGTATTTTCATCAAGGCGTGGCCTATACCAATGGTGGAGGCGTCGATCCGGGACGTCGTTACTATCGTTATGTTTATCCGTTGTCTGTGGACGATCAGGGCAATGTGACCTGGCCCGGCCAGTTTACCTTTGCGCTGGTGGAGTGGAAACCCGGGGCCACTCTGGATTATGAGGATCCGCCGAACCTGTTCCAACCGGTCAGTATCGGGGATGAACCGGACGTGGCGGTGAGGAAGTTCGATCTGTTTCAGAATTATCCTAATCCCTTCAACCCGTCGACCACGATTCGATATCAGGTCGCTCGGGCCGCGAAAGTGGAACTGCAAATCTACAACGTCCGTGGACAGCTGGTCAAGACCCTGGTGAATGCGAAACAGAATGCCGGCCGTTATACTCTCGTCTGGAACGGTACCAATGACGCCGGGGTGCCGGTTTCTTCGGGGATTTATTTCCTGACGATGAAAGCCGGTGACTTCCGTAAGGTGCAAAAGATGACCCTACTGAAGTAGGAAGAGGAGATCGGGAATTGACGGCCGTTTACGGTGGTGCAGAAACCCCTAAAGGGCATGGGCCTTCCGGCTCGTGCCCTTTTGTTTCATACCCTCCTGAAGCAATCGGTTTGCGGGACCGCAGTGGCACCGGGCCGAGAGACCCCGGGACGGCGCTGATGGAACAGCGCGGCAAGAGAACCTCGAGTCCCGGCAGTATCCCATACTCCTCAGAATCGTGGAAGGCCGACAAGACTCCGAGGGCATTTTTCCGGTTTTAAATCCGCTGAATGAAAGGAACAGGCGATTCCCGGCATGAAGAGACAAGAGCGAAAAAAGACAATTGCCGAAAAATCGAAAGCATCCCCCGAAACGGCGATTCCCAGGCGTTTTTTCGCCGCCGGGGTGGCCTTGATCCCGATCCTTTTTTTTGTTTTGCTGGAAATCGGGCTGAGAATCATTGGATATGGGGGAAATTTGCAGTTGTTCCTGCCTCTGGAAGGTGCCTATTCCCAATACCTGGCCATCAATCCTTCGGTGGGCAAACGGTTCTTTTTTACTCAGGAGACCATCCCGACGCCCTCAAATGACATCTTTTTAAAGCAGAAACCCGACAATGGGTATCGCATTTTTGTGCTCGGGGGATCCACCACCATCGGTTATCCCTACGGGCCGAATTTGATGTTTTCCCGATTGTTGCATTTGATGTTAAACGATATTTTCCCCGAGCGCCGAATCGAAGTGGTTAACGTCGCCATGACGGCGGTGAATTCGTACACGTATCTCGACTATCTGGACGAAATATTGGCCCGGGAACCGGATGCCATTCTCATTTACGGGGGCCACAACGAATTTTATGGAGCGCTCGGTGTCGCTTCCGCCGAATCCCTGGGGAAATTCCGCTGGGTGGTCAAGGCCTATTTAAAATTGAAAAAATTCCGCACCTTTCTGTTATTAAGGGATGCGATCGGGACGTTGCGGGTGGCCCTGCAACGATGGTTGCGGGGGGAATCGGTGGAAGACCCTTCGGCAACCTTAATGGAGCGCATGGTAGCCGAAAAACGCATTCCGTATGGCGATCCCATATACCGGATGGGTTTGGAGCAATTGGAGTTCAATTTAAGGGAGTTACTGCAGCGCTGCCGGAGAGCCGGAGTAAAAGTCGTATTGAGCGAACTGGTCAGCAATATCCGGGATTTACCCCCGTTTGAATCGGTCGCTGCAGACCCATTCCCACCCGCCGATCAGGTCTATCGGCAAGCCCGACAGCTGGATCGACAGGGTCGTTTTAGGGAGGCGAAAGCGAAATATTACCTGGCCAAGGATCTGGATGCCCTTCGTTTCCGGGCCAGCGAGGATGTCAATCAATTGCTTCGCCGGCTGGCCGGAGAGTATCGGGTGCCCCTCGTACCCATGAAGGCCTTCTTCGAATCCAAGGCCCGGGATGGCTTGATCGGCAACGATTTGATGACCGATCATTTGCATCCCAATATTCAGGGTTATTTTATTATGGCCACCGCTTTTTTACGCACCCTCCGGCAACATGGATTTATTGAACCGATTTGGCGGCAGATTCCCATCCCCCGGATCGTGCAGCGCCTACGCTCCCGCTGCTATACGGCCCTGGATAGTGTTTACGGAGAGGTGCGCATCCGCATACTGAAAGGCGGGTGGCCCTTCAAAAAAGAGCAAGGCCCCAATCTGGAATTGCTCAATTTCAAACCCCGGAATTTGCTGGAACAGTTAGCCTTTCGGGCATGGGTGGGGAAAAACTACTCCCTGGAAAAGGCCCACGTGGACCTGGCTGCTATGGCCGAACAAAATAAGGAGTTCGAAAAAGCGGCCGGAGAATACCAGGCGCTCATCTGTTTAACACCTTACAATGCCTCCCCATATTTAAAGTTGGCCAATGTCTACATCGTTCAGGGGGATTTAAACCGGGCCCTTCCCTATCTCTATCAGTCGCTTCGGCTGGAATCCACCGCCTTTGCCAACAAATGGATCGGCCAAATCCTGTTGGACAAGGGTAAGGCCAGGGAAGCATTGCCTTATCTGGAAAAGGCCCGCCGACAGGCTCCCCGGGATCCCCAGTTGCTGTACAATCTGAGTGGAGCCTACGCATTGAATCAACGCTTTGACGAAGCCATGAAGACCATTGTAGAAGCCGAGGAAATTGATCCCGATTTCCCGGACCTGCAAGCCTTCAAGAGGCAATTGCAGGAGATTTTAGAAAAAAATCGTGCCAGGAAAAATGAATGAGGGGGAACAGCCTGCATTCCCTGTTGACCGATCAACGGGGGAGGGAAACATGGCAATGCAGGCCGATTGAGAAAATGGGTATTATAGTCAGTGGGGTAGGGAAATGAATTTAGAAAAGATATCCCGTAAGATGATGGAACTGGGGTTTACCAGTTACGAGGCCCGGGCCTATGTGGCCCTGCTGCAACAGAATCCAGCCACCCGATATGAATTGAGCAAACGCAGTGGGGTGCCGCGTTCGGCCATTTACGATATTATCCAACGGTTGGAACGCCAGGGCTTGGTCAATGCGCTGGCCACCAAACCCGAAAAGTACGTACCGCTGCCACCCGATCGTATGCTGGACCTCCTGGAACGGCGGTATAAAGAGCGGATCGAGGAGTTAAAAAAGTCGCTGACCGAATTGCATAGCGAATTTGAGCTGGAACAGTTGTGGAACATCACCGGCTATCAGAACCTGCTCATCAAAGCCAAAGAAATGATCAACAAAGCACAGAACTCCATTTATCTGTCGGCATGGAAGCGCGAAATTCACAAGCTGCAGGCCGAATTGGAAGATGCCGTGCATCGAGGGGTAAAGGTGGTCATCTTTTCCTTCACCCAAGTGCCTGAGATCGGGAGGGTCTTCAGTTACGAGCTGAATGAAAAAGAACTGGAAAAAGTGTGGGATCATAAAATCATTTTAGTGCGGGACATGGAGGAGTTGTTGATGGGGGAGGCCAATCAAAGTTATCCCCGTAAAGTTGCCTGGACGCATAACAAGGCCATTGTGGGCATTGCCGCCAACCATATTGTTTTGGATATCACCCTTTACGGGTTGCGCGCGGGGGTGGATGTCAGCGACGCGGTCATCGAAGCTCATCCCGGGGAATTGGAATTGTTGGGCCGGCTCCTGCGAGAAAAATTTCCCGATAACCCCTGGTTGAGCCTGGATTTCTCGAAGAACAACAATGCGGGTGCGGCCCGACGATAAGACCGAAAGCAACGGCCGGAGGGGCATCCATCGGAACTGTTCCTTCGGTTCCCATAGAAAAGCAAAATTGCACTTGGAAAAACGGGGGTCTCATATGAAGTTATCGCCAATGAAGACACTGGCTTGGGTGGTCGGGATGATGATTTTTCTGGTGTTGTATTGCGAGAGGAAGCATGGAGAGGGTGAACCGTTAGCCGATTATTCCAGCTATTCCGCCCCGGTGGCTCCCGAGTGGGCCCGCAATGGTGTGATTTACGAGATCTACCTGCGCGCTTTTACTCCGGAAGGGACCTTTCGTGCGGCGATCGAGCGGCTGGACACCCTCCAGCAACTGGGGGTCAATATCCTCTGGCTGATGCCCATTTATCCCATCGGCGAAAAAGGCCGCAAAGGCACGCTGGGTTCGCCTTATTCGGTAAAAGACTTCCGCCGGGTGAATCCGGAATTCGGCACCGAAGCGGACTTCCGCGCCTTTGTCCGCGCCGCCCATCAAAGGGGCATGAAGGTCATTCTGGATATGGTCCCCAATCACGGGGCCAACGATAATAATCTGATGAGTGACCATCCCGACTGGTTTATGCGCGACGAACAGGGCAACTTTACCCGGGAAGTGGCCGATTGGAGCGATATTACCGATTTCAATTACGATCATCCGGCAATGCGCCGCTATATGAAAGAAACCATGCGGTATTGGATCGAAGCGTTCGATATCGATGGATACCGCTGCGACGTGGCGGGAATGGTACCCCTGGACTTCTGGGAGGAAACCCTGCCCGTCCTGCGGCAGGCCAAACCGGATATCTATTTGCTGGCCGAATGGGAAGACCCCCGCTTGTTGATCGCGGGATTCCATTCCGATTACGACTGGACGTTGTACCATCTGCTCAAAGAGGTGCGGAAAAAGAAAAAACGCACCGCCGAAGCCATTCAGCTGGTCCAGCAAAAAGACTCCCTGTATCCCCGGAAGGCACTCCCCATGCGATTTCTGGAAAACCATGACGAACCCCGAAGTTTTCAGGTGTTTGGTGCTGCCGCTATTCAGGCTTATGCCACCTTTATCTTCACGCTCCCGGGAATTCCCCTCATCTATGCGGGCCAGGAAATTGGAGAAACCGTCCGCCCCTCTTTGTTCGAAAAGTTCACCATCAACTGGGCCGCCGGAGATACCGCCCTGTTCCGCATGTACCAGCAATTGATTCGGATGCGCAAACAGCATCCCGTTTTCCAAACGGGAAAGTTTATCCCCCTGGGAGTGGCCGCGATGAAAGGTGCTGTGGGCGCTTTTCTGCGCATTTCCGATAACCAGCTCGCCCTGGTAATGACCAACCTGTGGCCCGATTTTGCCGAAAAGGTATCCGTCAGCATACCCGGGGAGCTCCAGGCCCGCTATAAAAATGTACCCCTGGTGAATTCCAACGATGCCAAGGATCGCATTGTCCTTGACACCATCTACTTTGATGAGTTTCCCCCATTTACCACCCGGGTGTATTTTCAGACCAATCCATAACGATAAAGGAAACGGCTTATGAGATTATCCAGGCTTATTGTGATCTGTTTCGGACTGAGCATGTTGTGGCATCCCATTTATTCCGCGGACAGTGTGGACGTGACGTTTTATTACCGACCTTCCGCTACACCTGCTGTCGTATATCTGGCCGGTGAATTCAACAACTGGGCCGACAATTCCAACGGCTACATCAGCGATCCCCGTTTTGCCATGACCTGGGACCCCGAAGCCGGCGTCTGGTATAAAACGGAACGCTTACGCATTGGCGGCCCGGCAACCCAGCCCCTGAAACCCGGGGCCTATGAATACAAGTTTAACGAAAACGGTTCCCCCAATGGCTGGCTTTCCGACCCTCGCAATCCCAGGCAAGATGCCTTGAATTATTACAACTCCATCCTCTATGTCAAAGACCCTACCATCCATTATTTATTACCCAACCAGACCTCGGAGATTTTGCGAACCCGTTTTCCGGAAATCACCGCCTACTTGTTTCCCAAAGTGGGTGCCACCATCGACACGGGCTCCATTACGGTACAGATCGACACCCGCGTGTATCGGAATCTGGGCAGGTATTTTAATCCTCAAACCAAGCACCTTCGTTTCCCGTTACCCGATCCTTTGCCTGACGGCGAGCACCGGGTGATTTTATCCGTGATGAGTTCCAGTGGAAGCTGGAATCAGGACTCCGCCCGGTTTACCATTCGGGCGGACCTGGTGCAGATTTTAACCCGGCCTGCAACGACCTGGAAGGACCGTTGGCGTATTCAGGGGGCCATTTTCCGGACGGATGGCGGTTACGACAGCAGCATCACCCGGGCGATTTTGCTCCGCGGTAATGACCAATGGAACGTCTCGGTCATCCACGGAAAGGTCGATACCACCATTTCGCTAAAGGAAGGGGAAAATCGCTTCCGGTTGCAGGCAACCCTTAACCAGAAGCCTGAAGTATCGGAAACGGTGTCCATCGTCCGGAAAGTGGAGCATCGTCCCTATGCCGTGATCACGTTTCAGGCGACGGGTTCCAACATCACCCTGATGGCCGGCGAAAGCACGGATCCGGACGGGCAGCCCCTGACATACCGCTGGAAGGAAGCCCCCGACAATCCGGTGGCGATCGGAGGAATCACCGGAGCCACCACGGAAATCATCCATTTTGATCTGCCCCAGATGCCCGGTGAATACTATTTTTCTTTGGTTGTAACCGATCCGGACAGCAATCGGGATTCCACCCGCATCTTTCTTCGGCGCAACCCGGACGGCCGCATTGAATTTTCCGATTATGAGATCAATCCCCGCTGGGTTCAAACCAGCCGTATTTATTTATTGTTCTTTAAAGCCTTTACGCCGGAAGGCACCATCCGCGCCGCTATTCCCAATTTAGCGTATATTAAATCCCTGGGCTTCGATGTGATCTGGGTGCTGCCGGTGATGGACACCGAGGGAATCATCGACAATCAAATCAACATCGGGTATAACATTATCGATTTTTACCGGGTAGCGCCGGAATATGGCACGGCTCAGGATTTCAAAGATTTTGTCGCTCGAGCCCATCAATTGGGCTTAAAGGTCATTCTGGATGTTACCCCCAATCACACCGGACGCCAGCATCCTTTCGCCCAGGACGTGCGGGAATGGGGGGAATATTCCCCGTACTGGTATTATTACCAAACCGAGTACATTGCCCATAACGATAATGGATTGGGAATCTGCCGAACCCCGGAGGGGATATATTATTATTGCGCCTTTAGCGATGCCCTGTTGAATTACAATTGGGCGGACCCGGACGCCCGTCGCTACATGATCGATGTATACACCTACTGGGTTCGGGAATTCGATCTGGACGGATTCCGTTTCGACGTGTACTGGGGGCCCCATCGCCGGTATGGGACGGCCCGATTCGACCGGCCCTTGCGCGAGGCCTTGAAACATGTAAAACCCGATCTGCTGTTGCTGGCCGAAGACTCCGGTACCGGTGTAGGAACGGAATGGATTTACGCCGATAAAGGCGGTGGAGCCGATGTGGCCTACGATTTCAAATTGTATCATGGACAGATCAAAAACTTCTCCTTTACCCCTGCCGGAATCAGCGGCCTGCACCAAGAGCTGGATAACGGGGGATACTTCCCCGGGGAAAATGCCTACTATTTGCGTTTTATGGAAACACAGGACGAAGACCGGATCGCCTATCTGTACAATTCTTTCAAAAAAACCATGCCCATGGCCAGTGTGATTTTTACCGCACCGGGAATTCCACTGCTCTATAATGGGCAGGAGGTCGGTTTCGGCAAGGGAATGAGTGCCCAGGGGTTGGATTACCGTCGCCGAGCCGTGATCGATTGGGAATACGCCGGAAAAGAATGGCTTACCCCGCACTACCAGAGACTGGCCCATATCCGCGCCCAGTTTCCCGCATTTACCCAGCACAAGAAAGATACCAACAACGACGGCATCATCGATGCCCAGGATAGCGCCGATTTTGTTCGCGTGAGTAGCAGTAACGGCTATGTGTACGCCTTCTTGCGTCCTTTCCCCGATGAAAATGGTTTAACTGTGGTCAATTTCAGTGGCAGTTCCCAAACCAGCACTTTGAACATCAGCGGTGCCGGGCTCCAATTTACCGAGGGGTTCTCCGCGACGGCCACCTACTGGATGAACGATGTGTATGCCGATACCAGTGTTCAGGTTTCGGGTGCCGCCTTCAGTAACTACCGGGTAACCCTGCCGGCTTATGGGACGGCCGTGTATATCATCTCCACAGAGGAAAAACAGGTGGAGATTCCTCCGCTTTCGCCCATAGTTCAGATCCAGGAAGAGTCCCCGCCCATTCCCGCACGGTTTGCCCTGAAACCAAACTTTCCCAATCCCTTTAATCCCTCCACCACGGTGGTGTTTCAGTTGCCCCGGGCGGCGCGGGTTACTCTGGCGGTGTTTAACATTTTAGGGCAGCGCATTCGGACGCTCGCCCAGGATGTCTACCCCCCGGGTGAGCATCGCTTGCTGTGGGACGGTAAAAACGAGGAGGGACGGCCAATGCCCTCGGGCATTTACATCGTTCAGATGCGTACCGATACCTTTGTTGCCCATCGCCGGGTATTGCTGCTAAAGTAAAGCGATTGGGAAGGCAAAGGGCTAAAGTTTTTGAGGAATGAAAAACCGTCCACGTATGACGAAAAGTTGGGAATGAGGGGAGACCATGAAAAGGTGGCTTCGGCTGTTCTGGGTGATAGGTATAGGTGGGTTGCCGTCTTTTGTTGCGGGTGGCCCCGGGGGAGACCTTTTCGGTTCTTCCCTGGAAGCATTGCGCCTTTCCGTTTCAACCAATCATCGCTTTGTGTTCAGCAATAAACTGGCCGCTTTCTGGTATGGGGAAACCCACGCGAAAAATCAACGGCCTTTCCAGGGATACACCATACTGGAGCAGTTGTATGTAACGGACTATCGGTTATGGATTGATGGAGAACCGCTGTCTCGGTCAACGGCCGGTGAGGTGCACCTGTTTCCCGATCGCCTGGTGCGTCGATATCCCTTTATGGAAGAGACATTCTGGTTTTTGGATTCGCTGAATGCGCTGATGGTGGAAGTATCGCTGTTGCGGGAACACACCCTTGCTTTTCAACCGCTCTGGCACGCCGCCCTGGGAGGGGTCGACTGGCGGTTGGCGGAATTGCCGGGGACTTTGCTGGGGCAATGGGAGCATCCCTTGCCGGGCAAACCGGACCGTTTTTTGATTACCGCCTGGGGGGAAAAGGGGGTGAAGGTGCTTGCCCCGGTGGAGGAAGGGCGGCACGCCCGGGTGCAGGTTCGGGGTCAGGGAACAGGATATTTTCTCCTCCTATTCGACACCTCCGCCGCCCGGCTCGTCCAGACGGCCCTGGAAATCCGCCGGCATCGGCTTTCGGTTGTCGGGCGCCGGGCGCGTCGCATCACCCGATTGCTGGAAAACAACCGCTTCCTTTCCCCGGACCCGGAAATCAATCGGGCCGTGGCCTGGGCGCAGATTTCTTTGAACGATTGCATTACCCGGCAAAGGGGTCCGGGTATCTGGGCCGGTTTGCCCTGGTTCAACAACTATTGGGGGCGGGATAGCTTCATTGCCTTTACCGGGGCCCTGTTGTGCAGCGGCCAATTCTCCCTGGCTCGGGAAGTGCTATTGGCTTTTGCCCGTTTTCAAGAACGCGATCCCGCCTCGCCGTTTTATGGTCGAATTCCCAATCGGGTGATGTTAAAGGAAGTGATTTATAACAGCGCCGATGGTACCCCCTGGTTTATCTTGGCTGCGGAGAAATATGTCCGCTACAGCGGGGATACCCTGTTGATCAAGGAAGTCTTTCCGATCATTCAAAGATCGTTGGATGGTGCGCTGTCCCATTCCGTGGATGAATATGGATTTCTGACCCATGGGGATGCGGAAACCTGGATGGATGCCGTAGGTCCCCGGGGTCCTTGGAGTCCTCGCGGTAATCGGGCCGTCGAAATTCAAGTGTTATGGATGGAACAACTGCGCATCGCCTCATCCTGGGCCAGGCGGCTGGGATATACCCGGTGGGCCGAGGAATGGGAGCGATTCGAAACCCGGGTACGCCGGAATTTTAGAGAATTGTTCTGGGACGATCGGAAACAACGACTGTACGACCATTTAAATCCAGATCACACTCCCGACGAAAAAATCCGTCCCAATGCCGTTTTTGCCTTGGCTCTGCCCGAAGTTCCGGTGCTGTCCCCGGAACAGCAACGTGCGGTATTGGGCGAAATTGTGCAGGAGTTGACTTATCCCTGGGGAGTGGCCTCACTGTCCCAGAAGGATGCCGATTTTCATCCCTTTCACCATTATGCTCCCTACTATGTGCCGGATGCTGCATATCATAATGGTTTGGTATGGACCTGGTTGAGTGGGCCGGTGATTTCTGTGCTTTTGAGGGAGGGGAGTCCGTTGGGGTTTCGCCTGCTGGAGGATATCACCCGGCAGATCCTGCAACGCGATGGTCTGGGGAGCCAGTCGGAGTTGTTAGAGGCATGGCCACGACCGGGAGAGGCCTATCCCCGCGTATCGGGAACCGTATCTCAGGCCTGGAATCTGGCGGAGTATTTGCGTAACTGGCGCGAGGATGTGCTGGGTGTGCATCCACGATTGGACCGTTCGCGCCTGGAATTCTTTCCCAGCCTACCGGCCGAATGGGATTCCGTGCGCTTCCGTTTCCGGGTGGGGGAAACCCGGATGCAGGCGGTTTACCGGCAAACAAGGGATGCATTCACCGTTGAACTCTGGAAGGACAGACCCGCCGGTTTCAAGACCCTACGGTTCGCCCTGCCGGTCAAAGGGAAGCGGGTTTATTTCGATCTTCCCTGGGAAGAAGCGTCGCCTCTGCGCATTCTCCTGCGCACTCGGGCGGATTCTTACCTCGTTACGGTCAACGGGAAAAAAGTGAACGCCGTTGCGGTTCGCTCCCCGCAGCCGCCGCCTTCCCTCGCTTTTTGCCGGCCGGAAACCCGTCTTCAGGTCCCGGCGCTCCAGGGCCCCGCCTATCCTTTGCTGAAGGGCGAGGAGGTTGCCCGCCGGGCCGGACGCTTTGCCGAGCTTCTGATCGATCGACGGGACGACGCCGGCGATGATCGGGGACCGAATGGACGGTATCGCTACCCTGAGCATCCCTATTTCCGGCCCGGCATTTTCGATCTGCGACGGGTCACCGTTCATCGCGATAACCAATACTATTATTTCAACATTCGTATGGAAAACCTGGTGAATCCCGGCTGGCATCCGGAAAGCGGTTTCCAGTTAACCTTTCTGGCCGTTGCCCTGAATTTTGGGGACCGTGCCGGCATACGAACCACCCGGGTCGGCATGAATGCCCGATTTCGTCTACCCGTGGAATATGCCTACAATTTCATCGTATACGTGGGCAACGGCATTCAAATTCAAGATGGGCGCGGCAGGGTGGTGGCCGCGTATTATCCCACCAGCACTCAATATCCAATCGGTTTTGTTGAGGAAAAGAGCATTCGCTTTGCCATACCGATCGATTACCTGAGTTCAGAAGAGCTGCGGACGGTGGTCGTC
>WFTQ01000082.1 GCA_015485355.1 bacterium
CCCATCTTGCGGGCGGATTTTGGGTTATGTGAAAATTATGTATATCGCCCGGAGCCTCCACTGGAAATCCCCATCACCGCCTTTGGTGGACTTAAAGATGTTTCGGTGCCGCCGCCTCACATCGAGGCCTGGAAGGAACAAACCCGGGCAAGGTTTTCGGCCCGGTTTTTTCCGGGAGGCCATTTCTTCCTAAACGATTTTCGGCTGGAGATCATGGAAATTCTTTGTCGGGAACTGGAAGACCCGATGCGGGCCCGGGTACTGAGGCAGGAGTGAACATCATGTGGAAAGCGACGGAAGACATGGACCTTTTACCTCCCGGAGAGGTTCATTTGTGGAAAATGAACCTTGGAGAAATGCAGCCCCTTTTTCCCGTGCTGAAGACCTTGCTGAGTGCGGATGAACAGGCACGGGCCGGCCGGTTTTATTTCCAGACGGATCGGCAGCGTTTTGTGCTGGGACGATCGGTTTTACGGCTTCTGCTGGGCGCTTACCTTAAACAGCATCCTTCATCCATCCGGTTCGATTACAACGAGTTCGGAAAACCGTTTTTAAGATCGAAGTGGAAGAAAACCACGGTGCAGTTTAACCTCTCCCATTCCGGAGAGGTGGTTTTACTGGGATTTACCCGGGCCGGGGCCATCGGTGTGGATGTGGAAAAAATCGATCGCAAACATTCCGGACTGGATATTGCGAAGCGCTTCTTTTCCCGGAATGAATATGAGAAACTGGAACGCCTGGAAGGCCCGTTGCAGGTGGAAGCCTTCTTTAAATGCTGGACACGGAAGGAGGCCTTTATTAAAGCGCATGGAAAGGGATTATCTATTCCACTCAACTGGTTTGATGTGGCCGTGTTGCCGGAGGAGCCTCCGCAAATTCTCTCCATGAAGGAAGAGTTGGGTTGCCTGTCGGATTGGCGGTTGATCCACGTGGAGCCTCAACAGGCTTATCTGGGCGCTGCGGTGGTACAGCAACCAAATGCGGCGATGGCCTGGTATCAGGTAACCCGGAACCTGGTGGAAAAGTTGTGTCGCCGGTTCGAATTGCCCGTGGGTCATCTGTTCAAGGCGGGGTCGTCTTCATAAAGATAGGAAGGTTAAAGGAAAAATTATGGACACATTATTGGGAATTACCTTCGACTTGTGGAAAAAAATTTTAGCAGACAATCAGTATCAGGTGGATCCAGCCTACTTTCCTCGGGCGATTAAGCTGACCTTTATCAGCTTGTTCAATTCCCGGATGAAAAAGAAGGAAGAGGCTCGGTTCGGTCCTCAAATTGAACAGACAACCATTGAACATCCCCCGATTTTTATCGTGGGGCATTGGCGCAGCGGTACCACCTTGTTGCACAACCTGTTTGCCTTGGATGATCAGTTTATTTACCCCAATCTGTACGAAGTTTCGAATCCTTATACTTTTTTGGTTCAGGAGGATGTTATTTCCCGGCGGTTAGAAAATCGGAAAATGCGCAAACGGCCGATGGACAATGTGATGGTCGCCTACAACAGTCCCGCCGAGGATGAGTTCGCCATCAACAATATGTGCTTGCTGTCTCCCATCATGGGCTGGTCGTTCCCCCGGCGAGAAGCCTATTACGATCGGTATCTGACGTTGCGGGAGGTGGCTCCGGAAGAGCGGCGGATATGGAAATCCGTTTTTTTCACCTTTTTGAAAAAACTGGTGTTTCGGTATGGGAATCGCCGGATTCTCCTGAAATCCCCCACCCATACCGCCCGCCTTTCTCTCATACTGGAGATGTTTCCCAACGCCCGTTTTATCCATATTCATCGCAATCCGTTTGTCGTGTTTCGTTCCACACAAAGGCTGTATCGAACGGCGGTACCGCTGTCGTATTTACAGCATCCCATACCGGAACAGACGGATGCGGGAATTATTCGGCGTTATAAACAGCTTTATGATGCCTTTTTTGCAGACGTCGATTTAATTCCTCGAGAAAATTTCTATGAATTATCGTTTGAACAATTGGAAAAGGAACCCATCGTGGTACTGGAACAGATCTATCGGCATTTTCATTTGCCGGGATTTGACGCCGTGCTGCCCAAGCTGGAACGGTATGTACAATCGATGAAGAGTTATCAGAAAAACGTTCACGCGCCTTTACCACCGGAGCTGCGGGAACGGATAGCCGATCAATGGCGAAAGTGTTTTGAGGCCTGGGGATATGAAATTTATTCGTCGGTGGAGAAGTAGGAAGAAATTGCCGTGGCACGAAAAAATTGCGTATTACGGTGAAGATGAGCAAGATGGGCGGCGGGGATGGATCGAGTTTAACCTGCTGATATCTTAAAGCTTACGTATCTTCTCCATGCCCCCTTTCCCGGGGGAATTCTGGCATCCGTATTGCAATATGGAATGAATGGCTTCAGGATTTTCATGTTCATTGAAAAAAACCAATCATTTAATCGTGGGGAGGTCTATATGAATATCCATTTACGTACGATGTATCTGCTTCTGGTGTTGGTGGCCCTGGTGTTTTCCCAGACCACCGTTTCGCTGGAGTGGAGCCAGATATTCAGTTCCGGAAGCGCATTCAATGGAGATTATGGTTCCCGGGTAGCTCTGGATGCCGACGGGAATGTATTTGTGGTCGGCCAGCGCATCCAATCGGATTACACCTCCGATGTGCTGATACTGAAATTTTCTCCCGGCGGCAGGCTACTGGACAGCGCCGTCTACAATGGTGTGGCCGATCGGTTTGATGATGTGAAAGACATGATCCTGGATGCCGGGGGGAACCTTTATGTGGCCGTGCAAAGCGACCTGGCGGATAACACCGAGGATATTATTCTGCTGGCTTACGATAATCAGTTGAATTTGCGCTGGCGGCTGGTTTACAATGGGGCGGCCGGCCTTTCGGATGTTCCCAGAAGACTGGCTCTGGACAATCAGGGCAATATTTACCTGACCGGCAATAGCATGGAAGGCAACTCCGGCTTTACTCCCCCCGATTTGTTGGTCATCAAAGTGGATCCCAGTGGCAACGTGGTATGGGACTTCCATTATGATGGACCGGCACAGAAGTATGATGAGGGCATCGATATTACGGTCGACCGGATGGGCAATGTATACGTGGTGGGGCAAAGCAACGACAGTAAAAGCAAGCCCGATATGATTGTTCTAAAGCTGGATTCGCTGGGGAACAGGGTATGGGCCGATCGTTACGCAGGAGCGGGGGGAAGCAATGACCTTCCGGTTGCCCTGACCCTTTCGGCGGACCAGACCGGTCTTTATGTGGCCGGAATGTCCAATGAGAGCGGATCCATGGATCTGGTGGTGCTGAAGTATGATCTGGCGGGAACACGCCAATGGGTTCGGGTCTTTGACAATCCCCGGAACACCGAGGATGAACCGGATGCTATTCGGGTCACTCCGGAGGGGATGGTCTATGTGGCGGGTTCCACTGGCGGCGGCCTGTTCGACACGGAACGGAATTTCGTGCTGTGGCAATACGATGCCTGGGGGAATTTAAACTGGGTGAGCGAGTATAACGGACCGGGAGACAGCTGGGATGATTTAAACGCCATGGTGCTGGATATGCGGGGTCAGGTGTATGTGACCGGTCAAAGTAACGGCGGCGGTACCGGCCCCGATTTTGCCACTTTGCGATACCATACTTCCGGTCAGTTGGTCTGGGAAGAGCGATTTTCCAGCGCCGGAGAGAAATCCGATCAGGCAATGGATATCACTGTGGATGCCCAGGGCAATGTGTTTGTGGTGGGCACCGTCCATATCGATAGTGCCACCAGTGCCTTAGCGGTGTTGAAATACGATCAGAACCCCGCGGCGCCGGCCCTGATTTCCCCCGCCGACGAAGGGGGCGATCTCCCGGTGAATCCTACCCTGACCTGGAGCGCCGTACAGGGTGCCGAAAGCTATCGAGTACAATTGGCAAAAGATTCCCTCTTTACCCGGATGGTACAAGATGTGAGTGGAATTACCGATACGATGTTCACCGTGACGGGATTGGATAATGGAACTACTTATTTCTGGCGGGTACAGGCGGTCAATTATACTGGTTCCAGCGTATGGTCCGAGGCATGGCGTTTCACCACCATAACCGCGTTGCCCGGTGCGGTGGTCTTGGTGGCCCCGGACAACCATGCCACCCTTGTCGCCGATAGCGTGCAACTGGTTTGGCGCGCCGCCGAACCCATGGTAACGGCTTACTGGGTGGAGCTGGCCACAGATTCTCTTTTTACCTCATCGGAGGTGGATAGTCAGGTGACCGACACCACCCAATGGGTGACCCGTCTTCAGAACGGCCGGCAATACTGGTGGCGGGTGCGGGCTAAAAATGCGTCCGGATGGGGCCCGTTTAGTGACGCTTGGACCTTTCAGGTGAATATCACCGGCATCGTTGGGTCTTCTCAGAAACCCCTCGTGTTTGTTTTAGAGCAGAATTATCCGAACCCTTTTAATCCGGTGACCACCATTCGCTATGGCATCCCTTACCGAAGCAAAGTGGTGTTGGAGGTCTATAATACGCTGGGCCAGAAGATCGCGACACTGGTGAATGCCATACAAAGTCCCCGGTACTATCAGGTAACCTGGACGGCGCAGGTTCCCACGGGAATTTATTTCTATAAGCTGGAAGCGGTGGACGTGACGAACCCGGCCCGTCGTTTTGTACAAATCCGAAAAATGGTTTTACTGAGATAACCTCGGCGGTTTTCCCACCGGAGGGCACCCGCAGCCATCTCGGGTGCCCTTTTGCATCCAAGGACCTTTCCGGCCTTCGCTGGGCAAGCGGCCCTCCGCCCAAAAGTTTCCTGCCTATTGAATAAATCGTTCGCTTCGTATAAATTAAATTCGTGTTGGCAGTCACGAACTTTTTGGGATTTATTCAATAAAATCAATAGATTAAAAAAGCAATGGTTGGAAGTTCGGGGAATGCAATTTTGTTGGCGATATCAAAAACACCGTTTTGGACTCCGGCTGGTGGGGGGATTCGGGTTGTGGCTCTTGGGGGTGATGGGTTGCGATGCGCCCCGCCTGAACCCTTTTGATCCCCGAGCCGAGAATTACATTCAGAAAATTCGTACCCGGATATCGGTGCGGGCCATGTACAATCCAACGGTGGGAATTCCCGGTGTGTTTTTGGTTGAAGAAAAGTTGAATCTGGCCGGCGTTACGGATGCCAGAGGAGAAGTGCTCTGGGAACACGATCCGGTGGATTCTCTGATTGTTCATGCCCGGGCCGATGAGTTTTTCCCGGCTACCATGCGGGTCAAAGTTCAAGAAGAGGCCAACCAATTCACCCTGTTGTTAAATGCCCGACCCGTCGTGGCCCGGAAACACTTTTATTCCTTTTACAATGTGGCTTCTCAAAAGACCCGCTTGACGATGGAAGCCTGGATCGAAGACCGCGACGGTCCCGGCGATATCGGCGTCGTGTATCTGGCGCTGCTGGATACCTCTTTCCGGGATACCCTGGAGTTCGACGAAGAACGCTACCGGAGCAGTTTCAACATCTCCCGCCTGCCCGGTGAGGTCAGCAAAGAAGAGATAACCGGCCTGGATTTCAGTCTGGTAATAAAAAATACTGTTCGGGATAGCATCATCGATCATCCTAACACCATCCGCCGGGTGATCGCGGTGAATCTGGTTCCTCTGCAACCCAACGTGGGAAGAACCGAAACCGGAAGTATACTGTTTAAATGGGAGCCGGTAAATCTACCCTACGAATATTTTTATCGCATTGTTCTGGTACAAATTACACCGGTGACTCAAAAGGTTGGGGAGTTCGCCCCCATCGCCGCCGGCGAATCCCAGTACAAATTGGAGGATCCGGCGGTACTGGACAGGCTGACGGACGGAACCTACACCTGGGTGCTTCAGGTGGAAGATCGCTTCGGCAATGTTTGTCAGTCGAAAGCGCTGGTTTTTGATTATTTTAAATCGTAATTTGCCCTTCGCCATGGATGACGTCGGGGGAGCCGTCGACGGACCCGTTACCGCTGGAGAACAATAAAGAGAATAGGGGAGATGACATTACGATTGGCCAACTCCAAAAACCAAGAAATTCAGTACGATAAGCTGGAGTCCCGTCATTTGCGGGTCCTGTATGAATTGACCCGTTCGCTGATGACCGTTCAGGATGCGGCCAACGTTCTGGAGAGGGTACTGGAACAGTTGATCGAGGAAACTGGAGCCGAAGTAGGTGCCTTTATTTTCTACGACGAGGGGCGGAATCGATTCATCCCCCAGATTATTCGCTCAAAGCATCCCACCGAGAGCGTGCAATTTTCTCAAACAATTTTTCGCAAGGTGCTGGACAGCAAAGAAGCGGTGCTTTCTTTCGATGTTCAAAGCGATGATGAATACCGGGAAAGCCGGAGTGTGGTGATGCACGATATTCACGCCGTGTTGGCTTTCCCTTTGATTGTGGAAGGCCGCGTATACGGCATCATGTATTTCGACAGTCGAAAGAACCGCCAACGTTTTAATGAAGCGGCCCGCCAGTTGCTCTCCTTTTTTGCTCCTATTGCTTCTTTAACCCTGGAACATGTGCTGCGCAAAAATGCCATTGAGAAAGAGAATGTCTTGTTGAAGAACAAGATTGAACAGGCCGCAGGTATTCCCCATTTGATCGGGGAAACCCCCCTGATGAAGCGACTGTTTCATTTGATGAAAAAAGTGGCCGCCTCGGATGTTTCCGTACTTATCACCGGCGAAAACGGTACCGGAAAGGATCTGGTGGCTCGGGCCATCCACGAACTCAGTCCCCGAAAAAACAAACCCTTCATCGCCCAGTATATCGGAAACATACCCAGCACGATCCTGGAGAGCGAACTGTTCGGTTATAAAAAAGGAGCTTTTACCGGGGCCCACACCGATAAGATCGGATTGTTCGAAGCGGTGAACGGAGGGACCCTGTTTTTAGACGAAATCGCCGAACTTCCCACGGAGTTGCAAACCAAGTTGCTCCGGGTTCTGCAAAACAAGGAAATTATCCGTCTGGGCGAAAATTTTGTTCGTCACATCGACGTGCGGATCATTGCGGCCACCAATCAGAATCTGGTGGAATTGGTCAAAGAAGGCAAATTCCGGGAGGACCTGTACTACCGGATTAATGTCATCCACATCGAAGTCCCTCCCTTGAGGGAACGCAAGGAAGATATCCCCCTGCTGGTGGAGCATTTTTTAAAGCGGGAAAATCTGGACCGAGACGTTCGGGTGACCAGTGCGGCGATGAAAAAACTGATGGGATATAATTGGCCGGGCAATGTGCGTCAGCTGGAGAATATCATTAAACGGGCGCTCATCTTTTGCGAGGGGGACGTGATCGATGTCGGCGACATTCAGTTCGACGATCTGGATGTGCCGCAATTCCAGGGAACCCTGGAAGATTTCAAAAACATGCTTATCATTCAACGGTTAAAGGAATTTAACGGGAATAAGACCAAGGCCGCCAAGAGTCTGGGAATATCGTTAAGAACGCTCCAACAAAAAGTGAAAGAATTGGGGCTCTGACATGCCCGAACACTCCTCCAAACAGAGCATCGGAAATTACCAGCTGGAAAAGACCCTTTTCGACAAGGGGACGGCGCGTATTTATCTGGCGGTGCATCGGCGTCTGGGCCGGAAGACATTTTTAAAGGTGTATACGGGTGGGGATGAAACCCTGATCCAGCGATTTGAGCGGGAAGCCCGCATTGTTGCCGATTTGAACCACCCGGCCATTGTCCAGATTTACGATTTTGGGGAAGAGGAGGGGCGGTTTTACATCGCCATGGAATTTGTAGAGGGCCGGAATTTACAGGAATATATCCGCGATCGACGACTATCGGTGGAAGAAGTACTCGATTTAGCGTATCAGATTGCGTCCAGTGTGGCGGTGTTTCATGAGAAGGGTTATATCCATCGCGATTTAAAGCCGGAGAACATTCTCATCGACCGGCAGAGAGGGGTCAAAATCACCGACTTCGGTCTCTCGGTGCATGACCGGATGACCCGGATAACCAACGAAGGCAATTTACTGGGTACCCCGCTGTACATGTCGCCGGAACAGATCAACAACCTTCCCGTCTCCCCCGCCAGTGATGTATTTGCCTTGGGAGTGATTTTTTATTTCATGGCCGCCGGCGAACATCCTTTTTACGCCGAACATGTGGGGGAACTGTTCTCCCGCATCCTCAGCCAGGTGCCCGTTCCCCTGTCCCGGAAACGAACCGATTTACCCCTCTGGTTTTCGGAGTTGGTACAGCAAATGCTGGAGAAGGAACCCGACCGGCGGCCTGCCGCGGCGGGGGAAATCCTGAAAGCATTTGAACGCCATCAACCGGAACGTTTCACCGTTCCCCAGGCCCCTGTTTCGGGTTTACCGGAACCATCCCGGCGGAAATTCCTCCCGATGGGTATTCGCCTGGGGATCGCTCTGGCGGCGGTGGGGCTGCTGCTGATGGTTTTCTGGCACTATCGAGTGGGAAAAATCCCACTACCCTCTCCGATTACGGATTCTTCCCGGCAGGAGTCACCCAAAATTTTCACCGATTCGATTCCGGCACCCCTGGTCTCCGGAAAACGCCTTTCGACCGACCGGGTGCCCCCCGGGGGGGACATCGAACCGCTCCCTTCGCCCCTGGAAACACCCCCTTCCCGCAACCTTCAACCCATTCAAAAAGCAACCTCGCCGGGTACAGCGGCTGTGGGTGCCGGGCAACCGACCACGCTGCTCGTTCAGACCTGGCCCTGGAGTCGGGTATACCTGAATTACCAGTTTTTGGATGTTACACCCATGCTGAATCCTCTGGAGGTCCAACCGGGCAAATATATTCTCTCTCTGCAAAATCCGGATTACCCTTCCTGGTCGGACACCATTGTGGTGTATCCCCATCGGGCCAATGTGCTGGCGTTTAATCTGGATACCTTGTTTGTGCGGTTGGAGTTGAGGGTGATTCCCTGGGGAAAAGTGTATATCGATGATCGGTTCATCGGTGTTACTCCGTTGAAGAAGCCCATTTATTTAACCCGTCGGGACCATGTGTTGCGCATCGAGAACGAGTTTTACCGCAGCTATGAGGATACCCTTCGGTGGAAGGGGCAGCGGGTCATTAAAAAGTCGGTGGTGTTGCAGGAATTACCGATAACCAGACGAAAGAAGGATTTATGAAAACGGTTTGGGCCTGGGGCGTGATGGTTTGCATCATGGGTTTCCTGGGCGGGCAAGGGATAGGGGCCCAGGAAGTTCGTCAGGAGATTCAAAGCCTGGAAAACGATTTCCGCGAATTCAAGTTCGACCTGGTGTTAAAAAAAGGGCGTTTCTTATTGGGAGAACCCTATTTGACCCATCAGGACAGTTTGCTGATCTATCAGTACATGTTGAATGCCGCGTATGCTTTGGGGGACACCGCCCTGGCGCGCCGGATCATTGATGAGATTGTTACCGTTTTCCCGGATTTTCAGTTGGATCCACGGATCACTTCACCCAAAATCATCGAGTTTTATAATTACTATCGCAAAGAGAAACTCCGTTTGCAAACGGATCAAGGGTCAGGATCGTTTCAGGAAAAGGAATCCTTTTCGCCTCCGGTGGTGGTTTCTCCATTACCGGTTGCGGTCGGCGCATTGTTTCCCGGCAGCGGCCATTGGCTTATGGGACAAAAAAAAAGGGGACTGGTCTTTGCCGGGGTGTCGGCGGTTTTGCTGGGATCGGCACTGTATTATACCCGCGAAACCCGGATAAGAGAAAATGCCTATCTTTTCGCCAGGCAGGATTTCGATCGCTATTACAACCAGTATAACCGGGCTTACCGGATCCGTAACGCCCTCTGGATACAGTACGGCATCTGGAGCCTTTTTACGATGTACGATTTGTATCGTTCGACAGCCGCGGCGGGCGCGGCTCGCCCCACGCCGCAAGCCGCATCCTCCCGTTCTCGAATCCGATTGATTCCAGTTTCCTCCGGCTTTCAGGTTGGCATCACCTGGTCGTTTTAGTATGAAGTTTTTTCGTATCTATGAAAAAACTTCATAAAATGGGCGCTCAAAGAGGCAAATCTGCAGAAAGGCATGCATGAATTTGTATCAGGCAAGGATTTTGGAGGAATATATTCGCAAATCTGTATATTGTTACACAAAAGATCGTTTGGGTATTGGCATAATTGTTGTATTTCTCATGTCGGTTCAAAAAACAGGAGGAAATTGTATGAATCGCATGAAGTGGATGGTTACCCTGGGTCTGGTCGTGATGATGGCGATCATCGGCTATGCTCAGGTACCGCAGTTTGGCACCATTCAGGGGAAGGTGACCTCCAGTGCCGATGGTTCGCCTTTGATCCTGTTTCCGGTCGATGTTACCAATCTGGATTCCAATGTCACCGTTACCACCTATACCGATCAGGATGGAAATTATTCCCTGTTGGTCGTACCGGGAAATTATCGTGTGTCCTCCGGGGATACGGTAAATTACAAGCCGTTTTATCAGGATGTTGCCGTGGATGCCGGAAAGACGGTCACTGTGGATATGGCGCTGGAACCCCGGTTTAATTCTGCCATTGCCGGCCATGTGTCTTTTAAGGGGCAGGGTGTTGCCGGGGCGAGTGTCTTTATTTATGCCATTCAAGATAGCGCATCCTGGGATCAGGATAGTGTGGAATCGTCTTCCCCCTTGTTTGTCGCGGTGACCGACAGCATGGGCGACTTCTTCCAGGGGGTACCGGCCGGCGAATATTTTGTCCGGGTGCCTGGTTCGGATGAATATCTGGATTGGAACACGTTTGTAACGGTGGCGGAAAATGATACGCAGTTCTTGGATATTGTTCTGGAAGAATTTCGTACGCTCAGTGGGACGGTTACCAACGTGGAAGACTATACCTGGGTGTTTGTAACGGCCCATTCCCTGAACACCGGGCGCATTTACTTCTCGATGCCGGATATGAACGGCAATTATACCATTAAGTTGAAGCCCAACGATACCTACATCATCCGCTGTGACGGGTTCATCCAGCAGCACCGTAGTTTGATCACCATTTTCTACGAAGATGCGCGCCTACCCTTCGATGCCACGCCTGTCGAGGTAAAGAACGATACCAGCGGCATCGATTTCAATCTGCCCGATATCACCGAGCTGGCGGATTTTGCCATTACCGGTATGGTAACCGACGAGAGTACGGGCGATCCCATTCCCGGATCCCATGTGGCGTTCGTAAGCTATAACGTGCATTACAGCATTTATAACAAGGCCCATGTGGTCGCCGATTCCACTGGGAACTATTTCTATGAAGGCAAAACCTTCCTGGCGGCCGACTCGGTTATTGGGTTTGCCTTTAAAGATGGGTATTTTGTGGAATTTTATGATAATCAGCCCACTTATCTCACGGCCGATCCCATTCCCATTATGCCCAACGATACCGTTCGCGGCATCGATTTCTCGCTGACCCCGGTGCCCACCGATACCCAATTTACCATTTCTGGACGGGTTATTGGAGACGATGGTCAGGTACCGCCTTTTGGTCAGGTCATTGCCTATAGCAGTGTAGGGGTTCAGTATGCGCAGATCGATGAACAAGGCAATTATGAATTGATCGGTTTTCCGCGAGGGAGCGTAGTGGTGTTGCAAGCCTGGGGTGGTTTCGATTACATTCCGGAGTTTTACAACGACAAACTCTCGGCCGAAGAAGCCGATACCCTGATAATTAATGATCATCGCACCAACATCGATTTTGTCCTGGCCCGCAGAGACCTGAGTACCGCGCTGGGCAAGGTCAGTGGCGAAATCTCGGTGATATCACCTTCCGGTGGTATTCCTACCCAATCGACCGATGATCTAAGCGGCGTCACCGTTTATGTACGCAAAGTGGGAGACACCGAATGGTATGCCGCGGGTTACTCCGATGAAACCGGACAGTTTGAACTGCCTATCGAAACCTATGGTACCTACGAAATCCTGGCTACCGGCTATGGTTACGAAGATGCCACCAAGGTCATCGAAGTGGATGAACAGACGGGATTAAACCCCCAGATTGAACTGACAATGAATCGGGTCACCTCGATCGATCCGGGCGATCAGGCCTCGGTGATCCGCACCACTCGGTTGTACAACGCCTATCCCAATCCTTTCAATCCCAGCACCACCATTCGGGTGGATATCGCCCGCAGCCAGCGCGCTTCCCTGGTTATTTACAACGTCCTGGGGCAGAAGGTCAAAGTGCTCTTTAACGGCCTGCTGAAACAGGGTAGTTACAAGTTCACCTGGAACGCCACCGACGATCAGGGCAATCGAGTGGCCTCCGGACTGTATTTTTATCAGTTAAAGACGGCGGAAGGCATTCAAACCAAAGCGATGGTGCTGATGAAATAGGTGTGTTTTTCTGCGTGTCTCTCCCCAACAAAGGGCCCTGGGCTGGCTTGCTATCCCGGGGCCTTTTTTTGTGCGCCCGGCAGGGCGTAATCCCTGGGAGGTGACCGACTTGGGGAGAGCCGGAAGCCCTTCACCGGCCCGCCAAGGCCCTCCTGTCATTCTGAGCGCAGCGTCAGCGGAGCGAAGCATCTCCCCCGCCGTTCCTGAGATGCTTCGTCGCTGCGCTCCTCGGCATGACGCTCCGCCTCCTCCTTTGCCGTAAGCATCCGACCAACCGCGTACTGACGGATGGAAATCGATGTTGAGGATAAGAATTTAGGTATTTTTCTCTAAATAGATTTCAGGGGGTAAGTTTTCGACTTTGCGGCAGGTTTCCAGTTCTGAGGCAGCAGTTCCTCCAGCTGCTTATAGGGATGGGTGCCAATGCGGCTCGGCACAACATTCAGATCGGCGAACGGCTCCAGCCCCTGCAATCTGGCCGAGACCCGCAGGGTGAATTTGACGCCCTTGCCCATGTCGGCGGCCTCGGTATACCAATAAAACCGACTGCGGC
>WFTQ01000083.1 GCA_015485355.1 bacterium
AGCCGAGAGAGCGGACGATTCCGATCCGGACGAACAGGCTTCGGCCCATAGTAACTCCCTCTGACTGAAGAAAACGAGAAATGAACGGGACTTCGTTGTTAGTCAGGCGCTGTGCCGGAGGCTGTTTCCGTCGGGTTTTATCGGCTCCGTTGTGTGGAGGGGATGGATCAATGGGATGCGGGAGTTCCGGGGAAAAAGCAGGAGGAAAAAATTCTTTCACTTTTTGAAATCCCCTCGGGTGCTGTAAATTGTGGCTCTGTGGGAGCCCGGCGGCGAGGTGCGGCACCGGGGCTTGCAGGGAACAAAATATCATCGGATGCGAATAATGGTCTAATATTTTTTCCGTGCTATTGATTTTGGGGTTAAATTTCTGTATAATTTGACCATTATTTTCAGGAATTATTTTCTTATATTCAACGCGGTTGGCTGTTGAATAGATAATGGCAGGGGTTTTCTAAGGAACGATTCATCCACCCCGGTTTTTGACGCATTTGAGATATGTTTATTGCGGTTTGCTTTTCGCATGGTGGGAGATCATGGGGCGAAAAGGGAACCGTTGGTTATGCGATTGGGGTAAAAATGAAAAGGTTTCTGGTCGTTTGGTTCACGGCAGAGTGGTAGGTGCCCGATGAGTTTGATCACCAATAGAGATCGCCTGGTACGGCAGGCAGTTGTAGGGGAAATATCCCATCCTACCTTACGCAAGACCGGTTATGTGATATCTTCGCAGGGGCGGGCGGAAGTGTATCCCAGTGTAGGGGGCATTACCTATAATTGTCGCATCGGGGATTCGGCGGTGGATTGGGTGGCCGATCATGTGGAGCCCGGTGTCAGTCTTCGCAATCCCGCTCCCTCTGTTGGGGAGTATTCGCCCAATGCGGCGTTGAACGTGCTGGCCTGTATCGGGAATCCGGCCACGGTTATCAGCGGTGAGGCGAAGGGAGCCGTCGGTTTTGTCACCGGAAAGCACGGAGGCATCGATCATGTGATGGTGGATTTTCCGCCCGAGGTTTTGGAGGCGTTGAACGTCGGGGATCGGATTCGGATTCAGGCGTATGGCACGGGGCTGCGGCTGAAGGATTACCCCGAGGTTATCCCGATGAACATCGATCCCGAGGTGCTGGAAAGATTGCCCATCGAGGGGAGGGAAGACGGGCTGCGCGTGGGGGTGACCCACATCATTCCGGCCAAGCTGATGGGCGCCGGACTGGGGAGTATGTCGGCCTATGCCGGTGATTATGATATTCAAATGTTTGATGAGAAGGCCGTCCGGGATTATCGCCTGGATACATTAAGATTCGGGGATATTGTGGCGATTATAGATTCAGACGCGACCTTTGGATGGATTTATAAAGAAGGTGCGGTAACCATCGGCGTTATTGCGCATTCGAATAGCGTCGTTTCCGGGCATGGACCGGGGGTCACAACAATCATGACTGCTCCCGAAGGGAAAATCGAACCTTTTAGGGACCCGGATGCCAATTTGAAACGTGTGTTGTATCACCCATGAGTTACTTTTTTCAGTATATTTGTGCCCATTGCGAAGCCACATTTGATGTCTATCGGAGTCGCTTTTTTTGTGACGAGTGCGGCGATATTCTGTTGGCGGATTATGATTTGTACCGGGCTCGCAATGAGGATTATTTACGGCGGGGATATTCCGGTCCGGGTATCTGGCGATACCGGGCGTTATTGCCCATCTACGCGGAACAACACGCCTATGTTACCCAGGGAGAGGGGTTTACCCCGGTGTACAATCTGGAGAAGCTGGCCCGGGAGATGGCCTTGCCGCAGGTGTTGTTGAAAAACGAGGCTCAGAATCCCGGCGGTTCCATGAAAGACCGGGAGATGAGCGTGGCCCTCACCGGGGTGGCCGGGTTGAAAGAACAAGGGATGTACATCGAGTCCTCCGGAACATCGGCGGTGGCCGCCAGCCGCTACAGCGCCCTGGCCGGCAAGAAATGTTTTGCCTTGATGCCCCGTGGGGTTCCCATGCAATTTGTGGGGGAATGCCAAACCTATGGTGCCATGGTCAAGATGACCGACTGGCACCGGGACACCCGAAAAACGGTAAAGAAAGAAGTCGAAAAACGAACCCGGTTGTTTAACCTGAACACTGAAGGCATCGGTTTGCGTATTGAGGGGGCCAAAACCCTGCTTTATGAATTGATGGATCAACTCAACACCGGATTGCCCCGGGTGATGCTCCTCCCTCTGGGCGAAGGCGTGACCCTGGCGGGCGTCTGGAAGGCCGTCCTGGAACTCTCCCGCCTGGGTAAATTGCAGAAGAAGGATATTCCTATGATTTTCGGCGTACAATCGGATAGTTGTCCGTCATTGGATGCTGCGCTCCGGAAGTATGAACCGGAATATTCCACGACTCTGGACACGATTGCGCCGGATTTGTATTTCCCGGAACCGCTCCTGAGGGAACTTTTAGTTAGGATAATCACAGAATTTAAATGGGAGATCATTTTGATTAACGATGAGGAAATCCTCTCCACCTGGAAGCATATTGCCCGGCTGGAAGGATTTCTGCTTTCCCCGGAAGGAGCCGCAACGATCGTCGCCCTGGAAAAATTAGTGAAACAGGGCAAGATTGGAGAATCGGATCGGGTGCTGGTGGTCAATCCGTCTTCGGGTGTTCGATATATTCAATCGATCGGGTTCTTAAAGGAGGACAAAAACTAAAAAGAGATGGGAGACGTGAAGATGGCGAATTACGAGATAACGCTCATCGCGATGGACGTGCGCAAATGGGACCTGGAAACGCAAAAACTTGGGTTAACCAGTTACTACGTTATAGATAACGAGGAAAAGAGCAGTCAGTTCGAGATTTCCATTTTGCAACCGCCGGAAATGGTGGAGGAGTTTCTGGGCAAGCTGCGCTATTCCTGCGAACAGGCGCTGCGGAAACAGGAAGAAGATGACGGCCTCGAGGTGGAGTTCGAAAGCGAGACCTTTCTGCGGCAAAAACTCTATAATTATTTCAAACGCATTTTGATGGAGTTGAACAATCCCCGGCGCCGTAAGGGGCAGCCCAAAATGATTTTTACCACCCACATGGACGTCTACAACGAGAATCAAGACATTTCCTTTCTGCCCAAGGAAATTCAATTCTTTGTGGTGTTGAACTGGGTGCGGAAATATTACGAGAAGGAGGACTACCAGAAGGCCATCGAACCCCTGCGGAAATTGATAAAGATTAAACCGGATTTTGGTCTGGCCTACAAATGGTTGGCCCGTTCGTTGAAAAAGATCCGGAAGTACGACGAGGCCATGCGTTTTTACGAAAAGTATGCCGAGGTGGATGGTTCTTTGGATTCTCTGTTGGATTTGGCCAAATCTTACCGCAAAGGGAAGGTTTTTGATCGCTCGGAACAGATTTACCACGAGATTTTGGAAAAATATCCCGGTGAAAAGGAGGCCCGTATCGGTCTGGCCCAGATTCAGTATGCCCGTAAGGAGCCGGGTTACCTGGAGATTCTGGAGGAGTTGCATCGGGAAGACCCCGAATGGTTGAAGCAGTGGTTGGTGGAAGAGTTTAATTTCCGCATTTATGTGCCGCAGAAGACTCTGTTGTCGCCGGTGCAGGCGGCCCGTTTTCTGGGGTATGAACGGGTTCTGGAGCTCACCCAGAAGGCCTTTAAGAACGAAGTGCCGTCACATTTCAATCCCACCAAGGCCCGGTTGAGTTTTTACAAGGAAGAACTGGAGAACTGGGCCATGGTGATGAATCGGTTTCACTGTTTTGATCAGGAGATTCGCTTGTATCCGGAGCGGTTGACGGATTTGCCGCAGCCGGGTGCGGTGGAGCCGGAGGAAGAGGAGGGTGAGGCCGGGGTTCGGGAAGCGGGTGCGGAGCCGGAACCGGGTACTCCGGGCGGACGTCCTTTGACCCGGGTGGAAGAGATTTTATTGAAGATTCGGGCGCAGAAGGCTTTGCGGGGATACCCGGCGGGGACGACGGGGCAGTTACCCGCGGCGGGGGAGGGGGAGCCTCAGAAGCGGCGCAGGGGTCGTCCCCGGAAG
>WFTQ01000084.1 GCA_015485355.1 bacterium
GTCTCCAGAAATTTAACCTTATCCTGATAAAAATCATGGAATTTAAAATATGAAATCCCTAAAATGTTTATACCCTGAATCGAGAAAACGATGTTTTACCCTGTTGGCCACCAAGATGTTATCGGACGCCGTTTTTCTCTCCGGTCCATGTGGAAGCGGCAACGATCGATCGGGCCCGGGTGCGCTCCGCTTTTACCGTTGACAAAAAGAGACCGGAATGTTAATATCAGACCACGGAGTCTTGAATTATCAAAGACGTTGACCATGACCATCCTAAAAAAAGGAGGCACATGATGAAGACCAGGCATCCATTACTGGTTGGGGTTGCAGCATTGCTTCTGGGCGCGTCCCCCGCTTTGGCGGTGGACTGTGTTACCTGCCACCAGGAAGTAACCCCCAAGATTGTGAGCGATTGGGAGTTGAGCAAGCACTCGGAAAACGACATTCTGTGTTCGGACTGTCACGGCGATAAACATGTGGAGATGACCGATTACGAGAAAGCCGCCATTCCCACACCGGAGACCTGCGCCGAATGCCATGAGGACCGTGTGGCGGAGTTTAAACGGGGGAAGCACGCCCTGGCCTGGGCCGCCATGAAGGCCATGCCCACGTTTCACTGGCAGCCCATGGAGCTGACCGAAGGGATGAAAGGCTGCGGCGGGTGCCACAAGATCGGTCTGAAGACCCCGGAGGAAATTAAAACGCTTCGCACCGAAGGATCCGGATTCGGCATCGCTTCCTGCGACGCCTGTCACACCCGACATTTATTCTCGGTAAAAGAGGCTCAACAACCCCAAGCTTGTCAGACTTGCCACATGGGATTCGATCATCCCCAGTGGGAAATGTATTCTTCTTCCAAACACGGAGTTCGTTTTCTGCTGAAACAGATGGGCGTATTGCCCGAGGCGGCGGCCGCCCCCACCTGTCAGACCTGCCATATGCAGGACGGCGATCATGAAGTTCGCACCGCCTGGGGATTTTTGGCGGTGCGTTTACCTTTGCCGGAAGACGAGCAGTGGAAACAGGACCAGATAACCATCCTGAAAGCCCTGGGCGTTTTGGATCCCGAAGGGAATCCCACGGCCCGCCTGGACGTCGTCAAACAGGCCGATGTGGCCCGCTTGACGGAAGAGGCCTTTCAAAAGGAACGGGAAAAAATGATCAAAGCCTGCAGTCAATGCCATGCCACCCGCTTTGCTAAACGCGAGCTGGAAAAGGGAGACCGGATGATCAAGGCCGCCGATCGGCTACTGGCGGAAGCCATTACGATCGTGGCCGATCTGTACACCGATGGCATCCTCAAGAAACCTGAAAATTACGCCTACGCCTATCCGGATCTGCTCACCTTCCACGATGCACCCACACCCATCGAACAGCGGTTGTTCCTCATGCATTTGAAACATCGGATGCGCACGTTTCAGGGCGCCTTTCATATGAATCCCGATTACTCGTTGTGGTACGGTTGGAGTGAGATGGTTCGAGACCTGTCCGAGATTAAGGCCATGGCGCAAGAGCTAAGGGAGAAACACGCCCGGAAATGAGTTTTGGCGAGGGTGGCCGGTCCACCGGGCCGGTCATCCCTTTTTTTACGGAAACAAGTTACATTTTTCTCAAAGGATGAGCCTATGATCTCCACCTATCCCCCCAAGAGGTTGAAAACCAGCCGACACCTTACGATTCAAGCCCCACAACCGTCGAGTTCCATCGTTCCCGGAAAGCCCGGCCATGCCCGGCCGCTCCGGCGCTGGGTCCAATGGGGATTCTTTCTCCTGGTTCTATGGATCGGAATCCAATTCAGCATCTTTGTATTTCAACTCCAGCAAGGGAAGACTCCCATTGTGGAACGTCCACCCGGCGTGGAAGCATTCCTCCCCCTCAGTGCCCTGATCAGCCTGAAATACTGGGTGATGACCGGAGTACTCAACTCCATCCATCCCGCTTCTGTGGTACTTTTGTTGTTTATTCTGAGCATTGCTCTACTGCTCAAACGCAGCTTTTGCAGCTGGATTTGTCCCGTCGGTTTTGTCTCCGAAGCGCTTTACCTGCTCCATAAAAAACTTTTCGACCGTCCCCGTTTTCTTCCCCGATGGCTGGATTATCCCTTCCGATCCCTCAAATACCTGCTGCTCCTCTTTTTTCTAAAAGGTATACTGATCGATATGAATGAACCGGCCCTCAAGGCTTTTATTGACAGTCCCTACAATCGGGTGGCCGATATTAAAATGCTTTTGTTTTTTGCGCATATGTCAGAAACAACATTGTGGACGCTGGTCATTTTGATGCTCTTATCGCTTCTGACACCTCATTTCTGGTGCCGTTTCTTGTGTCCCTATGGTGCCTTACTGGGTGCTCTCAGCTGGATGAGTCCGTTTAAGATTCGCCGCCATCCAGCCGTTTGTGTGGATTGCGGGAACTGCAGCCGGGTTTGCCCCGCCAACATCCGGGTTCACCGTCACCGGGCAATAATATCGGACGAATGCCACTCTTGCCTGCAGTGTCTGGATTCCTGTCCGGTTCGGGGTGCCTTAACCGTTTCGCTGACTCGAAAGAAAATTCACTTAAAAACGAAACTTTATCCTGCCTTGATCATAATAGTATTCTTAATTTTTATCGGCGTGGCCCGTTGGACCGGCCACTGGAAAAATTCGATATCACTGGAGGAATACCGGTATCACATTAAACACTTAAATGAACCCGAATATGGTCATTAACAGGGAAGCAGAGATATGAAACGTGGGACCCAAACATCGCGGATGCCGATTCCCCGGGAACATGGTGCCTGGGGCATTCTCATTGGTGCCTTCTTATCGGTTCCGGCTTACACCAAAACGCTGTCTCTCCCTCAGTGTTTATTCCTATTAGCCATTCTCCTGCTTTTCGTTTCCCGGGAACCCCTTCTGCAGGTGGTTCGGGGGCGTTTTCGTAAGGATTTGTTCTACTGGTTTCTATTTTTTGCCGTATCCGGTATGGGTCTACTGGCCTTTACCGCGTTTCTGGCGAAATTCCCGGCCCTCGTCGGATACACCGGTTTAATGTCTTTATTTTTCGTCATTGAAATGTACCTGGTGCGACGGGGAAAGGCCATGTCCTTCGTCTCCCATTTAATGGGTACCATCGGTCTTACCACCATCGCCCCTCTTACCCTGCTGATCCATCTTCAATCGCCGACCACAGCGGTGTTTTTCATCTGGTTTTTAAACATTCTCTTCTTTGTCAGCGGTATTCTGTTTGTACGGTACGAAATTGCTTTAAAAAGTAAGTCGGCCAGGGGTTACCGGGAGGTTCAACGCTATCGCGTGGCCATGGTATTGTACCATTTGCTATTGTTACTATTTTTCGCGGTACTGATTTATGCAGACAATTTATTGACTTCTACCATCTTTTTATTTTTGCCCATTACCATTCAAGGCTTGTGGGCGGTGACCAGCCGGCAGGCCATTACCAATTTGAAAGTGGTGGGCTGGCTTCAGGTGGGCCAAACACTTTTCTTTGTATTTTTAATCGCCTGGCTGATTTAACGACGCCTGTCAAGCAAAAGTGTTGAGATTGGTAAGCCTCCGAGCAATCCCGTCTTGACATTTGGTATTTTGTGTTGAGGGCGAAAATCCTATATTTCTCGTCGAATAAATTTCAGGAGATAATTTTTTCGACTTTGCGGCGGGTTTCCCGTTCCGAGGCGGCGACTCCTCCGGCTGCTTACAGGGATGGGTGCCAATGGGGCTCAGCGCATCGTTCAGATAGGCGAGCGGCTCCGGCCCCTGCAACCCGGCCGAGACCCGCAGGGGGTATACGACCCCACCCCGGCGACCCCCATTCTCTGAACCCAAAACAGGTCGTTTTTTTTCCAGGGCCACCGGACGCACCGCATTCTCGATCAAATTGTTGTCGATCTCCGATCGACCATCCTGCACGTATCTCACCCACCGCTTCCATTGCGCATTCGGGTAGCCCACCACCTTGCCCGACGCCCGGCGGAGGAATGACCCGGAGGGGGCGATCCAACCAGGTGCGAATCTCCTTTAAAACCGGCCCCGTCCATTGACCCCGCCACCGCTGCCGTGACCCGGCATCTAACCCTTCCGCGCGAGCCTGCTGTTCTATCGCCTACAACCCACCGATGCGATCCGGCATCCATTCGCCGGCTTCCGGATCGCTCTCCAGCGACTTCACACAATACCGACACCATTAATTCACGGGGTAAACCAACATTCCAACGAGGAGGTATTTTTTCATTTGAAATTGGCACCGACAAACGTATATTCCTCACTTAATCTGAATCATTCTGTAAATGAAAACAATCAATCTGTCAATTTAAACAAAGGAGTGCCTATGTTTTTCAAGAAGCATCCCCGTGGATTGATGGTGTTATTCTTTACGGAAATGTGGGAACGATTTGCTTTTTATACCATGCTGGCGGTGTTTACCTTGTTTATGGACGAGGTGATGGGCTGGAGCGATTCCATTAAAGGCGATGTGTACGGAATTTTTCTGGCGGGCGTTTATTTCACCCCCATCTTTGGAGGCTGGATAGCCGATCGTTTACTGGGCTACCGCCGAACCATCATGACCGGCGCGGTGGTTTTCGGGCTGGGATATCTGTTGCTGGCCCTTTCCGGACCCGGGGCAGTGTGGCTGTTCTTTATGGCGTTGGCCATTATCATCATCGGAAACGGATTGTTTAAAGCCAACATTTCGGTTCTGGTGGGCAATCTGTACGAAGAAGGCAGCGAGTTAAAGGACGCAGGATACATGATCTTTTATATGGGGATCAATCTGGGGGCCTTGATGGCGCCCTTGGTCGCCACTTTTTTACACAATCAATTTGGAACGTATAACGCAGCTTTTGCCGCCGCCGCGGCAGGAATGCTCCTCTCTTTGACCGTCTTCGAACTGGGCAAACGGAAATACCTGTATGCCGAACAGCGCCAACAAGAAGACCTGCTCCGGCGGCAGAATGACGCGGAATACATGAATCAACAAATGAGCAAAGAGGAAGAAAAAGAACGCATTGTCGCCCTGCTGATCATTTTTGCCATTGTGGTCTTCTTCTGGATGTCCTTTCATCAAAACGGCTTTGCTTTGACCCTGTTTGCCCAGCGTTCCGTTGTCCGCCTGGACTGGTTAAAACCGGAAACGTATCAATTTTTCAATCCCTTTTTCATCATCATTCTGGCGCCGCTGGTAATTCGCTTTTTCGATAAACTCCGCACCGCGGGGAAGGAACCCTCCACCCCGGCAAAAATCGGCATGGGCATGTTTATTTCCGGATTGGCCATGATGGTGATGGTCGTGGCTTCCTATATGGGCGGCAATCTGGATCAGAATATCATGTCCCCCTGGTGGTTGATCGGCACCTATTTCATCATCACCATCGGCGAACTCCATTTAAGCCCCATGGGATTGTCTTTTGTATCCAAAGTGGCACCCATTCGGATGCGAGGCCTGATGATGGGGTTCTGGTTTGGAGCCACGGCGGTGGGGAATTATCTTTCCGGTTTTATCGGGAAATTTTACAGCGATCTACCCCACCATGTGTTTTTCCTCATCCTGGCGAGTCTACTGTTTATTTCTGCGCTGTTGGTACGCCTGTTTCTCAATAAATTGAAACACGCCACCCAGGGCGCCTAACAGAGCCCGGCCCTTTTTCAGCCCCGAGGGGCGGTACTTCAGAAAACCGCCCCCAGGGTTGAGGGTCACCCCCGTTGACCTCTTAAAACAGCGGTAATTTCCACACCCCCTGGAGCGGGAGCCGATCAGACCACCCCGGAGGTGCACCCGATGCCCCCGATTATTCATCCGTGGTCTCCTGACGGCTCTTTTCCGTTTCCAGAATTTTCCGTTTACGCTCCAGAGCTTTCCTTTTCACGATCTCGGCAATTTCAAAATCCCGACGCTCTTCCTCGGTCTCGACCAACAATTCAGGGATGGTGGCGGGACGGCCTTCCTGATCCAGGGCCACAAAATTGAAATGGGCGGTGGTACAATGAACCCGTTTATGGGTCAAGGGATTTTCGGCATAAACGTCCACTTTTACCACCATGGATGTTCGTCCAACCCAGACCACTTTTGCCAGCGTCTGAATGCGATCGCCCACCTTCACCGGGTGCATAAAGTCCATGGCCTCGGTGGATGCCGTTACCGCCAGCTTTTCGGCAAACTTGGAGGCCGCAATCGCGGCGGTTTTATCCATTACCGCCATCAACCGTCCACCGAACATGGTGCCATGGGGATTGGCGTCATTGGGGAACACAATTTCCCAGCTTTCAATCCACTCGGAACGCTTTGCTTTCACGGCTCCGTTTCCCCCTCATTTTTCCATTCCCATCTTCAATGAATTCGGCATACCCAACATTTTCCCAAAGCGGCCGAACCCTTTTATGCGACGGCCGAGGCAAAACGCCGACATCACTCTTCCGCCGGACGGGATTTCGGCCTATACTTCCCACAGTGGTTATTCGTCTCCCCCGGGGCCATCATCCGGGCCGAAGAAACGTTCCCACGATTGTTGAATTAGCGGCAGAAATTTTCGATTGGCCGCCGGAAAAGGGTAATTTTCCAGTTCCTCCGGCCACACCCATTGAAAATTTACCGGCCCCTTTAATCGCACTTTTCCCCGCAGGTAGCGACAACTAAACACCTGCAGCATCACTTTGAAATGCGAGTAGGCGTGTTTGATCCGGGCGATGCGCGTCCCGACTTCCACCACCAATCCCACTTCTTCATGGATTTCCCGTCGACAGGCCTGGGCGGGCGATTCGTTGGGCTGAATCTTACCCCCCGGGAATTCCCATAAACCGCCCAACAGTCCTTTTTCCCGGCGTTGAGTGATGAGCACCCGACCCTCCCGATGCACCACCCCGACGGCAACGGAGACTTCCGGTAGGGCGGTTCGGGCAAGGCGAACCGGATATCGCCCCTGCACCCCTTCCCGAAACGCGCGGCAATACCCACGGACCGGACACCGGGGACACAAAGGCCGACGCGGGCGGCAAACCGTGGCCCCCAATTCCATCATCGCCTGATTGTGGTCACCCGGTTTATCCCGATCCAACAGCTGATCCGCCAGGGAACCAAACACCCCGCTGGAAGGAGAACGATTCACCGGTTCATCGCACAAAAACAATCGGGACAGAACGCGTTTGACGTTCCCGTCCACTACGGCACACGGTTGTTGAAAAGCGATGCTGCTGATCGCCGCCGCAATGTATTCGCCGACCCCGGGCAGCTGTTTCCACTGCTCATATGCCGCTGGCAATGCCCCGCCATTCTCCCGAACCAGCCGTTGGGCCGCCCGGTGCAAATTGCGCACCCTGGTATAGTAACCCAGGCCTTCCCACACCTTCAGCACCTCCTGCAGCGGGGCATGGGCCAGAGCCGCCAAATCGGGAAACCGCCCCAAAAAGCGCCGGTAATAGGGAATCACCGTTTTCACCTGGGTCTGCTGAAGCATCACCTCCGACACCCAGATGGCGTACGGATCGCGCGTCCGGCGCCAGGGCAAAATCCGCCGATGCCGCCGGTACCAGTCCAGTAAGCGTTTCCGAAAATCCCGTAATTGGTCCGGGGTTAATTCCCTTTTCATGTGCAGGAATTAATGCCAAATTCCTCCACAATGCAAGGCTTTTCCGACCTTTTGTCCAAGCCTTTTGACAACAGTTCGGCAACGTTTCAGGGTTTTCTTCATGCAAAAAGGTTCAGAATGTTCGACACCAACGGTGTTGCCATGCCAACAGACCGGTTACCTGCCGATGAACGGGGTGCACCGTAGCCCGGGGGGGACGGGGGTTGGAAAAAACCATCCCAATGAGTGGGTCTGGCAAAATCCCTGCCGAAGGTGCGGGAAAACGCCGGCAACCTTCCGGATGCATAATGAAAAAGGAGGTTTTGCTCCGGGGTACTGTTTTTTCCTGCCCTCCGGCCTCACCTCAATGGGTAAGAGCGGCAAGGCCAAACGATGGCGGTTGCTTTGTCATTTTGCCCGGTAATTGAGTGAAGTTCCCCGCTCTTACTTGAAAATTTATTGGGGGTCCCCTAAATTGTTTAACGGGAACGAGACCACAGAGGCGGAGTTATGGAAATATCGAAATCGGCGATTTTTTCCCTGTTTGCTCAGTATGTTTCCTCGGGGAAAGCTCGATTTTTTCAGGAAGCCGGAATTGACTTCATATTCGGCCGACGGGAAGGCCCCTTTGTCTGGGACATCGAGGGCAAACACCGTTTGATTGACTGCCATTGCAACGGCGGTGTTTTCAATCTGGGGCACCGGCATCCCGAGATTGTGGCGGTATTGCAGAAGGCCCTGGCAGAGCTGGATATCGGGAATCACCACTTTGTCAGCCGTCATCGGGCGGAGCTGGCGGAAAGGTTGGCGGCGCTGGCTCCGGGTGCATTGCAACATTCCATCTTCGGTGTCAGTGGTGGAGAGGCTATCGATACGGCCATCAAGATTGCCCGGGGAGCCACCGGGCGGCGTAAAATTCTGTCCGCCAGGGGGGCGTACCACGGACATACCGGACTGGCTGTGGCCACCGGAGACCCCAAATACAGCCGACCGTTTCTCTGCGATTCTCCGGCATTTGTGCAAATACCGTTCAACGATGTTTCCGCCCTGCAAGAAGCCCTCTCCCCGGAATGTGCTGCGGTTATTCTGGAAACCATCCCCGCGACCCTGGGCATGCCCATAGCGGATGACTCCTATTTTCAACGGGTGAAGCACCTCTGTCAGGAACAAGGGACTTTACTCATTATTGACGAAGTCCAATGCGGCCTGAGCCGCACGGGCCGGCTCTGGGCCATCAGCCATTATGATACAGAACCGGATATTATGGTCTTCGGTAAGGGACTCAGCGGCGGCATCTATCCCATCACCGTTACCATGATTCGCCCGGAACTGGAATCATTGTTTCGGGAAGACCCGTTCATTCACATCTCCACCTTCGGGGGTAGCGAACTGGGCTGTCGGGTAGCCAGTAAGGTGCTGGAACTGAGCACTTCACCGGACTTTCTGACCCATGTGAATCATCTGGCAACGATCTTCCGCAGGGGATTGTCCCATCTTCAGCAACGATTCTCCGGTTTTCTGATAGGTATCCGCCAGAAAGGGCTGATGATGGGATTGCAGATGGCCTCTCCGCAACTGGGCCCGGTGATGACTCGGGCCTGTTTCGAGACCGGCCTGCTGTGCGTGTTTGCGGGCAACGATACCTCAGTGGTGCAATTTCTCCCCCCGTTGATCATCGAGCCTTCCCTGGCGGAAGAAATTCTTCAGCGGCTGCATCAAGCCCTGCAAATCGCTCAGGAGTTTCCCACTGCGTCCGGGTAGACCACCATGTTAAGGGTAAACCGAAAACTACTTCAAGCATTTGAAGATCAGCTCAATCCCGCCGATCCCTTCTCCAGCACCATACCCTTCCGAATACTGGGGTACGGAGAGATTTCCACGGTTTTTCAGATAGGAGACATGGATGATCTGGCCCTGAAGCGGATGCCTCCCTTTGCCAGCAGGGAACAACGGACGCAATACCGGCGGGTGCTGGAAGAATACCACGAGATCCTGGCTTATCGCATCGGCATTCGGGTAGCCGACTACCTCTGCGAAGAGCTCACCAATAAGGATGGAGAACACATCCTGTACATCGCGCAGAAACGATTCCCGGAAGACAGTGTGGGAAACCGCCGGCTGCAACAATGTTCGGATGAAGAGCTAACCCTATTGTTGCATCAACTTCTGGAGAACATAATTAAAATCTGGGAAAAAAACGCTCAGGATGAACCCGGAGAACAGATTGGTCTGGACGCACAGATTTCCAACTGGGCCTTTCCGGATTGGCAAACCGGGAAGACCCCAAAACCGATCTATCTGGACACCAGTACCCCCCTCATCCGTCGCCGGGGTCGGGAACTGTTGAATACCCAGGTGTTCTTAAAAAGCGTTCCCTCCTTCCTGGTCTGGATTGTCAAACTGGCTTTTTTGCAGCAGGTTTTAGATCGTTATTACGATTTACACCTGGTGTTAACCGATTTTGTCGCCAATTTTTATAAAGAAGGGCAACCGCAATGGATTCCCCAGGCCATTCGCACGATCAACAGGTTTTTATCCCTTCGGGCGCCCCATCTTTCCGTAGCCCCATTAAACGAGAAAAAAGTCCGAAAATATTACAAAGAAGACGCCTTTATCTGGATCATTTTCTTCAATTTTCGTCGGCTGGATCGCTTTCTGAAAACGCGCTTACTGCGGCGAAAATACAATTTCATTTTACCGGGAAAGATCAAGCGTTTCTAACAGCGGCTGAAAATCGGTGCACTTCTCAAAAGGGAATGGGGCCTGCCAGCGGAAGAGCGGGAAGGAGTTAAAATAACGCTTGGCACCGGGTGTGGTTTAAGGGAAGGGAAATGAATGGTTCACTCCAAGAGGCGGGAATAACCATTGGTCAAATTGCATTTTGGTCCGAAAACCCCTACATTTCGATGGGATATCAACAAGATCGGAGGGCAAAAACCGATGTGAATGCCCGCATCTCCCTGAAAGCAAAAGCATGCAGGAAGGTAAAATGAGCCCTTTAAACGTTGTTGCCATCATTCTGGCAGGCGGCCAAGGAACCCGATTGTATCCTTTAACCAGACTGCGCTCTAAACCGGCGGTGCCCATCGCCGGTAAATTTCGTCTGATCGATATCCCGATCTCCAACTGCCTGCATTCCAATTTTCGGCAAATCTTCATCTGCACCCAATTCAGTGCCGAGTCGCTGCATCGGCACATCTTCCTTACATATCGATTTGACAATTTCACAAAAGACTTCATTACCATTCTTTCGGCTCAGCAAACCTTAGAGAATCGGGATTGGTATCAGGGCACCGCCGATGCCGTGCGGCAGAATTTACGTTTTATCCGACACTACGGAGAGCAGGTGCTAATCTTATCCGGCGATCACCTCTACCGAATGAATTACCGAAAGTTGGTGGAATTTCATGTACAGAAGGGGGCCGATATCACCATATCGGTGATTCCGGTGGAGGCCTCCCGGGCCGGTCGATTCGGCATTATGAAGGTGGACGCCGAGGCCCGAATCATCGATTTCAGAGAAAAGCCCAGGGAGCATACGGTTTTAAAAACCATGGCCACTTCTCCCTCGATCCTCGGTCAATTCGGCATCCCGGCAAAGGGGCGAACCCATCTGGCGTCGATGGGGGTATACGTGTTCAACAAGCCCGTGCTGTTTGCGTTGCTGGAAAACAGTGTCTTTGAGGATTTTGGAAGGGATGTCATCCCCCACGCCATTCGGCGGAATTCGGTTTATGCCTATTTTTTCGACGACTACTGGGAAGACATCGGCACGATCAAATCGTTTTTTAAAGCCCACATGGATTTGGTCAATCCTTTACCCCGATTCCATTTTTACGATGAAGAACGCCCGATTTATACTCATCCACGCTTTCTGCCCGGTGCGAAATTGTTGGAGTCGGACGTTCAGCATAGCATCCTCTGCGACGGCAGCATCATCAATCGATCGTATATCCGGCACTCCATCGTGGGCATACGCTCGGTGATCCGTGAAAACAGTGTGCTGGAGCGGGTGGTCATGATGGGAGCCGACTATTTCGAAACCCCGGAACAAACGGCGGAAAACGTTGCGAAGGGCCGACCCTCCATCGGCGTGGGGAAGCATTGCCTCATCCGTAACGCGATCATCGACAAAAATGCCCGCATCGGAAACAACGTTCAGATCGTGAACAAGCGCCGGCTCGACAGTGAGGATCGGGAAAATTATGTGATTCGGGAAGGGATCATTGTCATCCCCAAAAACGCGGTGATTCCCGACGGAACCATGATTTAGGCACCCGACGGTCACAATGGGGGAAGGATCACCCGGGACGGACCACCACAGCCGAGAGAATCTGTTTTCAAAGGGTCAGGCCATCGAGCGCGGGGGATTTCACTCCTCATTTTCAAACGAGGGTTTAACCAGTGGAAGTTTTCGGTTATTTGCATCGGCCCCGATCCCGAATTTGAGTACCAGTTCCCCCCCCAGGAAACCCGTCCGAAACAGAAAAATCAGTCCCAGCACGCTGACGGCGTAGTATGCCCACCGAAACGGCTTCGATTCCCTTATCGATACCGCCAATCCGTAACGGAACAGACACAACAACACAAAAGCAATCAGGGTCATTATGCCGGACCATTGATGTCGAGCAATGTTGTTTTCCAATCCCTGGGGTATTTCCAGGGCATTCCGGGCCAGCATGCCCGAGACCACCGCCGCCAGAGCCGCCAGGGTACCCGGAATTAAAAGCGACCGGCTTATTCGGCGGAATTTTTCTTTACCCGAAATCAGAAACAAAAAATCGCTGGTTACGGAAACCGCCAGCAGAGCGATAGTGAAATGAACCACCAGGGCATGTAAATCGGGCATTGGCTCGACTCCATTGATCTCGCAAAAGATGAATTTAGGTTATCGCACCGCCCAATTCAACCTCCTTTACGCAACCCTTCCGGCACGACGGCCCCACCTGCCGGGGTTCATTCCCTCTGGGAGGGACACATACCGGCGGTGCAGGAAGAGGTCCCCCCGGAGGGCCCATCACCCCCCTCAGGCAATATGCGCCATGTGAAATCTATCGGCAAACTTTTTCAGGAATTGGCGACGAACCGAGGCATGTTCCGGCCGACGCAACTGGGGGTCCGTTTCCACCAAAGCAAAGGCGTCTTTCCGGGCTGCCTCGATGATCTTTCCATCGGTTACCAGGTCGGCATAGCGTAAATCGGGCATCCCGTGCTGGCGGGTTCCAAAAAACTCGCCACTGCCCCGAAGCCGCAGGTCTTCTTCGGCGATCTTGAACCCATCGGTGGTCGCCTCCATGGCCTGCATCCGTTGCCGGGCCACCTCGTTGATGTCCGAAGGCGTCACCAGGATACAATACGACTGCCGGCGGCCCCGGCCCACCCGTCCACGCAATTGGTGCAATTGACTGAGACCGAAACGTTCCGCATGCTCGATGAGCATGAGAGTCGCATTGGGCACATCCACCCCTACCTCTATCACCGTAGTGCTGATCAGAATCTGAATCTCGCCCGCTTTGAACCGGTACATAATGGTTTCTTTTTCTTCCATTTTCAAGCGTCCATGCAGCAAGGCCAACCGGAATTCCGGAAACACCGCTTGCAAATGCTGAAAGGCTACGGTGGCCGCCTTCAAATCAATCTTTTCGGATTCTTCGATGATCGGGTAAACGATGTAGGCCTGCTCCCCCTGGCGGATTCGCTCCCGGATAAATTCATAAATTTGCGGCAACCGCTCTTCGGTGCGCCAGTAAGTTTTGACCGGCCGTCTACCCGGCGGCATCTCGTCGATGACGGAAACATCCAGGTCACCATACAGGGTAAGGGCCAGGGTCCGGGGAATAGGCGTCGCGGTCATGACCAATACGTGGGGACCCCCGCCCTTTTCAATCAATTCCGCTCGTTGCAACACGCCGAAGCGATGTTGTTCGTCGATCACCACCAATCCCAATCGATGAAACTCCACCTGCTCCTGAATCAGGGCATGGGTTCCGATGATCAGATCGACCTCTCCCTTGCGAATGGCTTGTTGAACGGTGACCTTTTGGGAATGTTTCAGGCTGCCCATCAACAAACCCACGCGAATTTCAAACGAGGCCAGCAGTTCTTTCATCGATAAGTAATGCTGTTGGGCCAGAATTTCCGTAGGCGCCATCAAGGCGGCCTGATATCCCGCGGAAATGGCCATCACCATGGTGAGCAGGGCCACCACCGTTTTACCGGAGCCCACATCGCCCTGCAATAGTCGGTTCATGGGAGGACCCTTGGTTAGATCCTGATAAATTTCCCGCAACACTCGACGCTGGGCCCCGGTCAAAGTAAAGGGCAGCCTCTGGACCATTTTCTTCAACACCTCGTTTCGAATGGTTAAGCGAATACCCTGAGTCGGTGAGTGATCATGCCGCCGGCGCAACGCCATCAGCAACTCCCAATAGAACAACTCTTCATATTTGAAACGGCGAAAGGCCTGTTGCAGCTGGGATTGGGATTCCGGAAAATGCATCTGCTGGTACGCCCGGGCCCGGGACAATAGACCGTATTTGCGGAGCAGAGGTTCCGGAAGCGTTTCCACTACGGCCGGTCCATAGCGTTCCAGCGCCAGATGCACCAACCGGCGTATACCGTAACTGCTGAATCCCACCTTGCGCAACGTTTCGTTCGAGGAATAAAGAGGAATAATCTGACCGGTGTGCAGGGGAGATTGCTTCTGGTCGATGATGTCGAAGTCCGGATGGATGATCTGCCAGTGTTTATAGCGGATAACTTTTCCGCTGAAGGCCACCGTCATTCCCACCCGAAAGATTCGGGAGAAAACCGTTATCTGATGGAACCAGACGCCTTCCAGAATGCCGGTCTGGTCATAAATGCGCACCAGCAAGCGTTGCCGTCCTCGGCGCACCTGTTCGACCTGAATGACCTCCCCGGTAACCGTTACCTCCTCATCGGTTTTCAGCCGGGCGATAGGCACCACGTTGCTGCGGTCCAGATACCGACGAGGACGGTACTCCAGCAAATCTTCCACCGTCAAAACGCCCACCGTGGCCAGCGCTTGAGCTCGCTTTTCCCCGACCGTTTTGACAAACTGGATGGGAACATCTTCCACCCCTTCCCTGTTCCGAATGTTCTTCATAAACAAAATTTAAACGAGAACAGGGCAGGAATCCAAACGCTGACCGGGAAAAAATCGGGATCCTCAGAATGGCAAATACGCCCGAAGCGCCGCCGAGGCTTCATCGGTTATTCTGAAAACGGCCGGGCGCCCGACCGGAACACGAGGCCGGAGGGCGATATAAGCGGAGGCAGTCCACCCGAAAAGACGCTCTCTCGGGACATCGGCCCTGGAAGCATCCTCCCGGTGTTGCTTCACTGCCATGGGTCGGGGGCAAGCAATCCTTTCCTGAGGAATGGGAACCGACAGCAGGGCGTAGAGGTCACAGACGGCGCACTCAACCGGCCGGGAGGAGGCGGATCAGAGGTTCTTCAACACCTTTTCCTCGGCTATTTTCCCATCCCATAAATGAATGACCCGATGCGCCCTTTCGGCGAACATTTCGTTATGGGTAACAATCACAAACGTTTGATGGTATTTTTCGTTCAGGGAAAGGAGCAGATCAAACAAGGCCTCACTGTTGCGGCGATCCAGATCGCCGGTGGGTTCATCGGCAAGAACCAGTTTAGGCTGATTCATCAAAGCCCGGGCCACGGCGACCCGTTGTTGCTCCCCGCCGGAAAGCTGATTCGGGCGATGATGCAGTCGGGCCCCCAAGCCCACCTCTTCCAGCAATTGAACCGCCCGGTGCCGTTCCTTCTTCCAGTCATTGCCTTTGATCATGCGGGGTATTAACACATTCTCCAGAGCGGTGAACTCGGGAAGCAAATAATGAAACTGGAAAACAAAACCGATATGCATGTTTCGGAAACGGGCCAGGCTGAGGTCATCCAGCCGGGACATATCCTGCCCATCGATCCAGACTTTTCCTCTGGTGGGCTTATCCAGGGTACCGACGATGTTCAACAAGGTGCTTTTTCCCACGCCCGAGGGCCCCATAATCACCACAATTTCCCCGGTCTTTACCGTCATAGAAATGCCTTTTAATACTTCGATCACTTCCGGCCCGGAGCGATAGGTTTTGACTAGGGCCTCGGTTTTCAGCAAATAGTCTGGATTCACAGGGGTTTCTCCTTTGTTGCGGGCATTCCCTTCAGCCCTGCCTCGCGTCTTCTACTCATAGCGAATGGCCTCCACGGGTTCCAATCGCGACGCTTTATATGCCGGGTAAACCGCGGCGATCAGGCACAACAGCACCGCCGCTACGCCCACGGCGACAAAATCGGATACATGCATCTCTACCGGCAATTTGTTGATCAGATAAACATCCGGAGGAAGTTTGATGATCCCGAAGGTTTGCTGGGCATAGCCAATGGCATAACCGATGATGCTTCCCGCCGTGGTGCCCAGCAGGCCGACGATGATCCCTTCAAACAAAAAAATGCGCATGATTCCTCGGGACGTGGCCCCCATGCTTTTCAATATCCCGATTTCGCGGGTTTTTTCCATGACAATCATAATCAACGAGCTGATGATGTTAAAAGCCGCCACCATAATGATCAAACTGAGTACCACAAAGGCTCCCCATTTTTCAATGGTCATCCAGCTATACAGGCTACGGTTTAACTCGAACCAGGTGACCGCATGGAAGGGATAGCCCCCTACTTGTCGTTCAATCAGCGGGGCGATTTTCCCCGCCAGATTATAATCGTCCAGTTTGATTTCGATCCAGGTGACCGCATTGGGCATTCGGAAGAGGCGTTGGGCCGCCTCGATGGAGATGTAGGCCATCACTTTATCGTACTCATAAAAGCCGATTTCGCTGATTCCGGTAACCACAAATTGCTGAAAACGAGGCGGGGTAAGCAAGCCGGCGTTCTCCGGGATGGTAAAGAGGGTTACCACCTCGCCTTCGCCGAAAATGTACAGATTTTCCGCCAGGTACCTGCCCAGAACGATCCCCGGCAACCGCCGACCGTTGACCTGGTGCCAATCCAGATCAAAGGCTCCCGCCACAATGCTACGGGGAACGGCACTCACGGTGCCCGCCGTTTCAGGATCCAGGGCCCGCACCACCACCGGTTGATTGCCTTCCTTGGATCGAATAACACCTTCTTTGGCAATCACCGGCGAGGCCCCGATAACATGGGACACCTGCTTGACCGAATCCACCAACGCCCGATAGTCCTGGATGCTCTGAGTATAAAATTTTCGAAGGCGAATATGGGCATCGGCATTGATCAGCCGGGTCCGTACTTCATTTTCAAACCCATTAAATGTGGACAGCACAATGTCCAGCGCCGCTACACCAATCATTACCCCAACGATGGATACATAGGTGATGATGGATATAAAACCCGTGCGTCGTTTGGCCCGGAAGTAGCGCAGCGCGATAAAGGTTTCGTATCGCATAGGATCGGTCTCTTTTCCTGTTGATTTGAACGGTTCAATTCATTGTCGTATCCGCCGATTGGCGCCAAACGTTTTCAGTGTATTTCCGCCGTACCAGCGATTCGTGCCCCGCTTCCCGGAACGTTAGTGGGTTTTTTCCGGCCGCATGTGTGGGAAAAAGATGACATCCCGTATCGAGGGTTGATCGGTCAATAGCATGGTCAGACGATCGATACCGATACCCAATCCGGCCGTCGGCGGCATACCGTATTCCAGGGCCCGTAAAAAGTCTTCATCCAGCACCTGAGCCTCTTCATCGCCCCGGGCCCGCAATTGCATCTGGGCCTCAAAACGCCGCCGTTGATCAAGGGGGTCATTCAATTCGCTAAAAGCATTCCCGATTTCTTTGCCGGCGATGATGGGTTCAAACCGCTCTACCAATCGGGGGTTTTCCCGGTGTTTTTTGGCCAAAGGCGACATTTCCAGCGGGTAATCGGTGATAAACGTGGGTTGAATCAGTTTGGGCTCTACCAATTCTCCGAATATTTCGTCGATGATTTTGCCACTTCCCCAACCATCTTCCACTGCAATGCCCAGGTCTTCCGCCACCCGGCGCAAGGTTGCCTCATCGGCCCCGGCAATGTCCACCCCTGCATGTTCCCGGATACTCTCAAACAGGGGCACCCGCCGCCATGGCGGGGCCAAATCAATTTCCCGGCCCTGATAAGTGATCTTCATGGTTCCCAGGACTTCCTGCGCAATGGTACTGATCATTTCCTCGGTGAGCGCCATCATCCAGTGATAGTCCTGGTAAGCCACATACAATTCCATCTGAGTGAATTCGGGATTATGAAAACGATCCATCCCCTCGTTCCGAAAATCCTTAGCAAATTCGTACACGCCCTCGAATCCGCCCACAATCAGGCGCTTTAAATACAGCTCGTTGGCAATGCGCAAATACAGCTTCATGTCCAGGGCATTGTGATGGGTGATAAACGGTCGCGCCGACGCCCCTCCGTAGATCGGCTGCAGGATGGGCGTTTCCACCTCCAGGTATCCGCGTTTGTTCAAAAATTCCCGCATGGCGCTCATGATGCGAGAGCGCTTGATAAAGACCTCTTTGACTTCCGGATTAACGATTAAGTCCACATACCTCTGACGATATCGCAATTCCTTATCCGTAAAGGGATCGTACACCACGCGTCGGCCGTTCACCAGCTTTTCTTTAACGATAGGCAAAGGGCGCAGGGATTTGGTCAGCAATTCCAGGGTTTCCGCCAGAATGGTTATTTCTCCCGTGCGGGTTTTAAAAACCCTGCCCGCTACCCCCACAATGTCCCCAATGTCCAGCAGCTTATACACCTCGAAGGCGAAATCACCCACGGTATCCCTTTTCAAATAAATCTGAATCCGACCATCCATATCTTGAACATGAAAGAAAGCAGCTTTTCCCATTCGCCGATTGGACATGATGCGCCCGGCCACGGCCACCGTTTGATTCTGCAATGCCTCAAAATTCTCCTGAACCTGGCGGGAGGTATGGGTGCGCTCAAATTTATATGGATAGGGATTGATCCCCATCTCCTGAAGTTTTTTCAGCTTTTTGCGCCGTTGCTGCATCAATTGATGAATCTCTTCCACCTTCGATCTCCTCCATTATGGATTCGTAAATGAGTAAACTTACAGAAAAGGAAAAGGGTTTACAAGTAAAGTTGGAAATTCATGGATGTCCCCGTGCCGGGGACATTTCTCCGGCCTCAGGCGGCTCTCTGCTTCCGGTCCCGGGGGTCGATGCGACCTCCGGAGCGACGGATCCCTCGAAAGGCACCGCGATCGGCGCGCCGCCGCTCCCGTTTCACCAAATTCTTTGAGCGGGACAAGGGATGATATCAGAAATCGCTTTTTCGGTATTCTTATTTTCATTTTCATTTGAAAACCTATCCGAATTGCTCTAAATTTTCCGGCTCAAAAACAGAGAATTGACGAGAAAGGAAAACAATGCCCTGGTATGCTTTATATACCCGGCCCCGTCACGAAAAGAAAGTGTACCAGCAACTGTGCGAGAAGGGCTTTCATGCCTTTTTACCCCTGGTCAAAAGATTGCGGCAATGGAAAGATCGAAAAAAGTGGGTAGAAATGCCCCTGTTTAACAGTTATGTATTTATCGACATCGATTTGCGAGACCGCCTGAACGCCCTGCAGACCCATGGGGTGGTGCGGATGGTCAGCTTCGGCGGGGTACCCGCTGCTATCCCGGATTGGCAGATCGAACAATTGCGCCGGATCATCGAACATCCCGAAACGTTGCAGCCGGAACAGTATTTGAAAGAAGGCGATTGGGTGGAAGTGGTGGAAGGCCCCTTTCGTGGGATCAAAGGATATTTACGCGAACTGCGGGGAGAAACCCGGGTGGCCATTTTGATCGACGGTATCTACCAATCGGTCAGTTTCGTGGTGGACCGACGCTTTGTAAAAAAGATTTCCCCTCTCCTTCCCGAAGAATAATCCCCTTAAAAGGCCGCGTAAACGGTCATTCGGGGGATAACGTCCGGTTTTAAACCCGCCGCCCCCAGGAATTCGCTGTACAAAATGCTTTCTACATTCGGCATCAGGTGAAAGTTTTTTATGATCCGATAATCCAGGCCTGCCAGAATCAATAACGCCGGGTTGTCCGGATTAAATGGAAGGTAGGCGATGCGATAGCCTGCGGGACTGGGATCAAAAAGGCGATCGAGCCTCAGAAACAATTTTTTAGAGGGCGATATGTCCCAGGCGGCAAAGGCGGAAACCATCTCCAGGGTCAGGAAATCCCGGCCGGGCCGTTGCCGCACCTGACGGGCCCATTGTAAGCCCACCCGAGCATGCGGCCAACGGTATCCCACAATGAGTTGTAGCGTCCACCGATCGTTCCTCCTCCCCCGAAGATCATCGTAATCGGCGTAAACTTCCACCAGAGGCCCGAATTCCGGATAGTAACCCAGTGCCAGCATGAATTTTTTTCCCAGATTTTCCTCGCCGGCCACACCTTTTCCGTTCCCCACCATGACATGAAACTGGATAGGCAAACCCGGCAGACCGCCCCGAATCGCAATGCCCATATCCCGGGTGCTTCCCCATTGATGCAAGTCCAGGGGAGTCTTCTCCACGGGCCGATATCCCCACAAACGCTCAATCCAGACAAAGGTAGGCGTGGGAGCTATACCCAGATACACCTCGGTGCCTTTGTAAACCCATTTTAAATACGCATCCTTGACATAGGGAACGGCGGCACCGGAAACAAATCCGTTCCGATAGGTATTCAACCCTCCCGGATGATTCATTTCCAGTCGAAAACGGAAAGCCCATTGAGGCGATAACACCCGATCGTAGGTAAAATAAATGCGCCGTATCCAGAATCCGTTCATCCGTTGCAAACCTGGTAGATGATGGTTGACGATCCAGAAATAATCGCCAAACACGAGGCCACTCAAACGGCCGGATGGCTGGCCAATTCCCGAAAAGGCCGGTGTCAGCAGCAACCAGCATCCTATCCACCAGAAACGATGCCGCATTCTTCCCCCGGAACCTACTCCTTCAATCGTTTCTCATCCGATGGGTCCGATTTGATTTCCTTTTGAAATTCCCGAATGCCCCGCCCCAGATTGCGGGCCAGGTCCGGTAACCGTTTGGCACCGAAAAACAACACCAGTACCAATAGGATAACCAACAATTCAGGAAGGCCGATACCACCCATACTATTCTCCCTTTGTTTTCACCCGGTTCAACGAAAGAAAATTACAGGCCGCGGTGGAAAATTCAAAAGTAAAACCGATTTTTCCGGGGACAGGGGCAAGGTTTCCCTCCACACCCTATTCAGGGGATATGCTGTAAATCCTGCCTTTCTTCTGTTCGGTGCCCTTGCCGCAATCCGGTCAACAACGCTGTTCGGCGGCCCGCCGCCCGCTTTGCGCCCGGTAACCTATCCGGTGCCGTCTGTCGGCCCGGTTCCACCCTCGGGGAATCGAAACCGGACAACCTCGGCCCGCTGAAGCGCATCGCGGATCAACCCCTCCACATCCAGTCGGGCTTCGGCCTCTTGAACCACTTCCAGTCTGGCGCGAGTCACCGGATGTCGGGGGACAAAAAGGGAACAGCAGTCTTCATAGGGTTCCACGGATATGTCGTAGGTGCCCAACTTTCGTGCCATCTCCACAATTTCTTCCTTATCGTTACCCGAAAGAGGCCGCAATACCGGCAGCCGGGTCACTTCGTTGATGACCTGAAGATTGCTTAAAGTTTGCGAGGCCACCTGAGCAATGCTTTCCCCGGTGACCAAGGCCCGAGCGCGTTCCCGGCGGGCAATGCGCTCTGCCAATCGCAACATGAACCGGCGGTACAATACCACCCGATAATCCGTCGGGGCTTTGAGCATAATTTCCTGTTGCACTTCCAGAAAGGGTACCAGGTATAATTTGGAGTCATACTGGTATTGCGTCAACAACCGGACCAACCGCCCGGAATTCCGGATGGAAGCATCACTGGTAAAGGGAACGCTGTGGAAATGGACAAAGATTAATCGAACTCCCCGTTTCATGATGGTGTAAGAGGCCACCGGGGAATCGATGCCGGCCGACAACAGACTTACCGCTCGTTCGCTGACGCCTACCGGCAATCCCCGGGGGCCGGCGATGCGTTCCGCGTACAGGATGGCAAAGCGATCAAATATTTCGATATAGCAGGTCCGTTGGGGATGACTCAGATCCACTCGTGCACCGCTCTGCTTTTGAATGGCGGCACCGATGCGGACATTTACTTGCTGAGAATTATAAGGAAAAGCCTTTTGGGACCGCCGGGTGGACACCCGAAATGTCTGAAAGACCATCTGCTTCATCAGTGCCAAAGCCGCCGCTTCTATGGGTTCGATCGCCTGCTCCGTCAAGACGGCCGGCGCGAAATAGGCCACGCCAAACACGTTTTTCAACCGGGACTCCAGAAGTTCCCAATCATAATCCCGGGGTAAAACCAGGGCGAATCGCCCGTGAAACCGCCGGACAAGGCCGATGCCGGCATCGGCCAGAGCCCGCTTGATGTTTCGCATCAGCTGATTCTCGAACATGCTCCGGTTCTCCCCTTTCAACCCCACTTCGGCATAGTGAATGACCACGCAGGGTTGAGCGGTGGGGACATCCCGGGTGACCCTTTCCAGAACGTTTGGCTTCATATCCCATCATTCTACAAAATATCTGTTTGTTACGCAAGAAGAAAGGTTCGTCCCTACCCTCACCCGGCTCCCCATGCTTCCTCCACACCCCTATTTACAATGTTTCTGGATTTTTACCCCATTGTAACACGATTGTAACACTGGTTTGTTATCATAGCCACCCTAACAAACAAGGAGCATAATTTATGGAGCCGTTGAAACGCAGTGGATTCACATTCATCCGGCTGTGGGTGATTCTGGGTTTACTGACCCATCTGTGGGCCCAGAGTATTCAAGTCGACGCGGACCTCCCCCGGTATAAAAAAGTTCGTGGAATCCGCGGGAATGCCAACAGCATCGGTTCGGACACGATGAACAATTTAATGACCCTATGGCTGGAGGGATTCAAGAAGTACTATCCGATGGTGAACATTCAGGTGGAAGGGAAGGGGTCGTCCACCGCCCCGCCGGCCCTGATCGAAGGGATCGCCCAATTCGGTCCCATGTCTCGTAAAATGAAGGCCAAAGAAGTGGATGCCTTTGAGAAAAAATATGGATTCAAACCCACCGAAATTCGAGTAGCATTGGACGCCTTGGCGGTATTTGTCAATCGGGACAACCCTTTAGATTGTTTGAGCCTGGAAGAACTGGACGCCATCTTTTCTTCCACCCGTAAGCGGGGCTATCCGGAAAACATCACCCGATGGGGCCAACTGGGCTTAACCGGCGCATGGAGCAACAAGCCCATCAGCATTTTCGGACGCAACTCCGCCAGCGGTACATACGGGTTTTTCAAAAAGATCGTCCTGAGAAAAGGCGATTATAAAAACATCGTTAAAGAGCAACCCGGATCCGCTTCGGTGGTTCAAGGAATCACCGAAGATCGTTACGCCATCGGCTACAGCGGCATCGGCTACATCACTTCCGGAGTGAAAGCGCTGGCCCTGGCCAAGAAAAAGGGTGCGCCGTGTTACCACGGCACTTATGAAAATGTGATCGCTAAAAAATATCCCCTTTCCCGATACCTGTACATCTACATCGTTAAAACCCCCAATAAACCCCTGGATCCCCTGGTGAGGGAATTCCTAAAATTTGTTCTGAGTTACGAAGGTCAAAAGATCGTTGCCAAAGATGGATATCTTCCCTTGCCGGCCAAGGTGGTCCAGGAAGAACGAATGAAACTGCAATAATTCCGGGATGAATGGATCAGCCGAAGACTAATCAAGATGATGAAGCCGAAGAGATCGCTTAGCACGGACATCTCCTCTTTTCGTCTACGGACCTATCGCAGGGACCGCCGGGCCCGCTGGATCATCACCCTGGCCGGATACGGCATCATTCTGAGCATCGTTCTGATTTTCGTTTACCTGGTGAAAGAAAGTCTGCCGCTTTCCTTTGGGGCTTCGGTTCAAAAATGGTTCGGCTGGGGACTGCCTCGGGATGAAAACGTGCTGCTCACCGGTGTCGATTCTTATCAGGAAGTGGTATACGTCCTGACCGCCGGGGGCAAGATCAAATTTTTCCGGATGCGGGACAAGGCTTTAATTCAACAGGACTCCCTGCCGTTGTTTCCGGGCGAACACCTCCTCAGCGCTTCCAAAGGCAGCCTTCAACAGGAATGGTTCGCAGTGGGCACCGATTCAGGACGCATTTTGACCGCTCTCATCCGGTTTATCCCCCACTATACCGACACAGGCAGAGTCATTCTGCCCCAAACCTCTCTTGAAGAAACTTTTTTCGCCGATCCCGGGCAGGCGGCGGGCCATGTGGAACGTTTGGTATTTCGCCGAAACGAAGAAGGGCAACGCTTCTGGCTCTGGGAAACCCACACCGGAGAACTGTTTCTGCGACATTCCGACACGGAATTTGAAGAAGTATATCGGGTCAGCATTCCCAGGCCATGGGGTGAACACACCCTCACGGCGTTGACCATGAGCTATAGCGGAGAACATATCGCCTTCGGCACTTCCGGCGGAGAGGTGTACTGGTTTCGTTATGCCGACGGCGAGGTGGTTTTGCAGGATCGTTTTCAGGAAAGCGAAATGCCCGTGAGTGCTCTGTCCTATTTGATTGGAGATAATGCCCTGGTCGTGGGCGACACGGACGGCCGGGTGAGTGTTTGGTTTCCGGTTTACGGTCCCAGTCAGATTTACAAAATGCAACCGATTCATCGATTTCGTTCTCACCCGGCGGCCGTGGAACAAATCTATCCGTCCCCCAGAAACCGAAACTTTTTAACCATCGACACCCGGGGCAATGCTCATCTGAATTATTCAACCACCGGCCGCACCCAGCTGGAATTTCAGCCGGCTTCCAATCGCATCCAGGCCGCGGCCATTGCTCCCAAAGCGAATGGCATCGTGGTGGTCGATGCCCAACATCGGATCGGCCATTTTTTGCTGGATAATCCTCATCCAGAAATCACCCTGAAAACCCTTCTGGGCAAGGTCTGGTACGAAGGTTATCCCCGCCCCGCATTCGTCTGGCAATCCACGGGGGGCTCCGATGCCTTTGAACCCAAATTCAGCCTGGTTCCCTTGATTTTCGGCACCTTTAAGGGGACGCTCTACGCCATGGTCTTTTCCGTTCCTCTGGCCCTGCTGGCAGCCATTTATGTTTCCCAATTCGCCCCCTACTGGCTGTCTCGGCTGGTCAAACCCACCGTAGAGATCATGGCCGCCCTGCCCAGCGTGGTCATCGGGTTTCTGGGGGGACTGTACTTCGCACCCTTGTTCGAACAACACCTGACCGCCATATTAATCTTCTTGATCATGCTGCCCGGGGTTTTTCTGATTTTCATTCTGGGTTGGCGCCAGGTTCCCGAATCCCATCGCCTGCGAATTCCCATAGGATGGGAACTGTGGTTTACCATTCCGGTGGCCCTGCTGGCCATCAGCCTTTCCCTGACGCTGGCTCCATACATCGAACAGGGGTTCTTTGGCGGCGATTTAAAACAATGGATCTATATGACGCTGGGAATGACCTACGATACCCGCAACAGCATTGTGGTAGGATTTGCCCTGGGGTTTGCGGTCATTCCCATCATCTTCACCGTTGCGGAAGATGCCCTCAGTAACGTGCCGGATTCGCTCACGTCGGCATCGCTGGCGCTGGGGGCCTCCCGCTGGCAAACGGTCCGACGGGTGGTGTTGCCCGCCGCTGCCGGCGGGATATTCGCCGCGGTTATGCTGGGTTTCGGCCGCGCCGTGGGCGAAACCATGATCGTGTTGATGGCCACCGGCAACACCCCCATTATCGACCTGAGTCCATTCAATGGCTTTCGCACTATGAGCGCCTGCATCGCCGTGGAAATTCCCGAGGCCCCTGTAGGCGGCACCCTCTACCGGGTCCTCTTTTTAACCGCCCTGTTGCTGTTTACATTCACCTTTATCATCAACACCCTGTCCTCCGTGGTTGGAGAACGGTTGCGCAAAAAATATGCGAGATTTTAAACGATGAAGGATCGACGAATCAGCTATTTCCGGCAAAAAGGCGATGCCTACATCATGGGTACCAGCCTCGGACTGGTATTGTCGTTGCTGATGGTCGCTTTCATCCTGGGCGTCATCCTGGTAAAGGGACTGGGCTTTTTCTGGCCCTCGGACCTGCTGTATTTACAGTTAAAAGACGGTAAACACTACCTGGGTGAGGTAACCGACCGGGAAGAAAGCGTTCGCTTCTCCGAGTCCGGAGAGCCGCTGCACATACAAGAGGTTCAGTTAAAGATCGGAAACCGCGATCTGTATGGGCTGGATTTTGTTTGGATTGACCTGAGCGATGTAGTTGAGCAGACCTATCCCGCCCATGCCATCACCATTGAACGTCTGGAATACGGGAATTTTTATGGATTTCCCCAAAAGGTGCGATGGGGGGAGCGCCAGTGGGAGGTTCACCATCCCGATTTCCCCCAACAGCTGCGCCGGTTGCATCACCAGGCGGTGGCCAACCGCAAGCAGATCGCCCGCCTGGAAAAACAGCTGAATCGATTGTTGGAGCCGTTATCGCACGTCGAAAGAGCGATTTCTCTGCTGGAAATCTCTCCCGAGGCCCAAACGCCGGAGGGGCGACGGAAAATGCAGCAACTGGAAGAACAAATTCGGCAGCTGGAAACGGCGATCCGTGAACCCTACACGCGCCTGACCCGGCAACTGGAAAGCCGATATCAGGAGAATCGGCAACTGGTCCTGTCCCTGATCACGGCCGACAAGCAGGTAAAGGAAATTCCCCTGGAAAAAATCGTGCGATGCTATTTTCCCAATCAGATGGGCTTTTTTCAGAAAGCGAGCCTGTATGCCTCCAAATTATGGGAATTCGTCTCCGCCGATCCCCGGGAATCCAACACCGAGGGGGGAATTTTCCCCGCCATTTTCGGCACGGTATTGATGGTCCTGATCATGTCCATTGCCGTGGTGCCTTTTGGTGTGCTGGCGGCCATATATCTGTGCGAATATGCTCGTCCCGGCCCGGTGGTACGTCTGATCCGCCTGTCGATTAACAATCTGGCGGGGGTACCGTCCATTGTTTTCGGCATATTCGGTCTAAGCTTTTTCATATATATGATCGGAGGGAGCATCGATCAATTATTCTTCAGCAGCAAGCTGCCCGAACCCACCTTTGGAACGGGCGGTATCTTGTGGGCTTCCTTGACCCTGGCGTTGCTTACCCTGCCTGTGGTGGTAGTGGCCACAGAAGAAGGCATTCTGGCGGTGCCTCAGGCCAACAAAGAAGCGGCGCTGGCCCTGGGGGCCACCCGGTGGCAGATGATCCGCAAAATCATCCTACCCAATGCCATGCCCGGTATTCTAACGGGTCTAATCTTGGCGATCAGCCGCGGAGCCGGGGAAGTGGCCCCCTTAATGATCACCGGGGTGGTGAAACTGGCACCCTCCCTGCCACTGGATACCACCTTCCCCTTTCTGCACCTGGATCGCAAATTTATGCATCTGGGATTTCATATATACGATGTGGGATTTCAGTCGCCCAATGTGGAGGCGGCCAAACCCATGGTCTACACCACCGCCCTTCTGCTCATCCTATTGGTGGTGGTATTAAACCTGATCGCCATACGCATGCGCAATCACTTACGTAAAAAATATAAAATGGCCGCTTTTTAAAACAACAGGGGTTCCTATGGTAGAGGTCAAAAAAGTGGACACCGAAGTGCAACTTCAATTTAAGGTTCCGGAAACCGATTATAACTCGATACTGGAAGGCGAAAACGTTGTCATCGAGACCCTTCACCTGAATTTCTATTACACACCCGAGGTTCACGCATTAAAAGCTATTACCATTAAGATTCCCGAAAAGAAGGTGACCGCGTTCATCGGGCCCTCGGGGTGCGGAAAATCCACCCTGCTTCGTACCTTTAACCGGATGAACGACCTGATCCCCGGGGCTTATTTAACCGGCAAAGTGCTCATCGAAGGTCAGGACATCTACAGTAACAACATTCGTCTGGAAGAATTGCGTAAAAAAGTGGGCATGGTGTTTCAGAAATCCAATCCTTTTCCCATGTCCATCTGGGAAAATGTGGCCTTCGGCCCGAAGGTCAACGGCATAACCGATAAGTCCCTCCTGGACGAGATGGTGGAATCCGCGTTAAAGCAGGCGGACTTATGGAAAGAAGTGAAAGACCGCTTGCATCAATCGGCGCTGGATTTATCCGGGGGACAACAACAACGGCTATGCATTGCCCGTACTCTGGCCAACAAGCCGGACATCATTTTAATGGACGAACCCGCTTCGGCCCTGGACCCCATTTCCACGGGAAAGATTGAAGAAACCATCGAGGAATTAAAACAAAATTATACGATTGTGATAGTCACCCACAATATGCAGCAGGCCGCAAGAATATCGGATTATACCGCGTTTATGATGCTGGGAGAATTGATCGAATACGACAAGACCAAGACCATTTTTACCAACCCCAAAGTGAAGCTGACAGAGGATTATATTACCGGGCGGTTTGGATAATTCCCGAAAATGCGGTAAAATAAAACCATCGGTTCCAATGAAGCGGGAGAAACCCCACATGAAAGAGAAAATGAAGCAATTGTTGGACAGCATCAAAAAGGATATCATTTATCTGGCCAACGAAGTGGAACATGCGTTGCGGCAGTCCATGAAAGCGTTAGAAAAACAGGATGTGGAGTTGGCCCGTATGGTCATCGAAAACGACACCGAGATCGATAAACTGGAAGTAAAGATCGAGGATCAAATTCTCACTCTGATGGCCTTACAGCAACCGGTGGCCATTGATCTGCGATTTATTGTGGCCGGATTGAAAATGAACAACGACCTGGAGCGAATCGGCGATCACGCGGTCAACATATCCCAAACGGCCATTCAGCTGGCGGGAGAGCCGTATATCAAGCCTCTGGAAGATTTACCCCGTATGAGCGAAATTGCCTGCGACATGCTGCATGAAGCGGTCAATTCCTTCATTTATCAAGATACCGAACTGGCCCGGCAGGTCTGTGCCCGGGATACGGAGGTGGACGAACTGTACAGTAAAGTGGTCAATCACCTCATCGAAGTGGTGAAGGGCAAAATCGACAAATTGGAGCAGGCGTTTGCCCTGGCGCGGGTGGCGCGGGATTTGGAGCGCGTGGCCGACCTGGCCACCAACTTGTGTGAAGACGTGGTCTTTATGAAAGAGGCCAAAATCATTCGTCATCATATGGAAAAGTAGCGGGCAAGGATGTATGCGGCAGTTTGTGGCCCCTTGAATGCAAACAAACGTTAATGCCGAGTTTTTCATCAATTATGGGAAAAAAATCTGGGTATTGGAATTTTATTGCAAAAAGAATAAATTTGAAGATTATGTTTCAATTGTAAAGCTTTTTGGTTTGAGGAGGCAAAGTGGGTTGGCAATATTGGGTCAGGCGGGGAGAGCGGGGCATTCCTTGTTTCTTTCATTCCTTTCCTGTAATCGCTTTCACCCGGCGAACCATTGCGGCGCAAACGGTTGATTGTCTTTTCGAGGGGCGGAAAAGGTCTCACCGGCTGGAGTGCATCCCCAAGCCTTGCAATACCTTATCGACGCCCTCTCCAACGCCGGCAGAGGGTTTTTTTATTTTCTTACACTTAACTAAATCACAGGAGGAGCTATGAGGCTTTTTCAGGTAATGTTACTGGTGTTATGGTCCGCATCGGTGGCGTTTGGTGGTATCATCAAGGGAGTGGTAAAAGATGCCACCACAAACGAGCCACTGATTGGCGCCAATGTCGTCCTGGTGGGTTCGGCCATGGGCACCATTACCGATGAGGACGGCTTTTTCATCCTGGAAAACGTGCCCGAGGGGAAGTGGCGCATTCAAATCACTTACCTGGGCTATATCGATTTTTCCAGGATGATTACCGTGGGGTCCAAGGAAGTGAGCATTGAAGCCCTGTTACAGCCCACTGTTTTCGAAGGACAGGAGATTGTGGTCGAGGTAAACCGCGCCAAGGAACGGCAGACCCCGGTCACGTTTTCGGAAGTCGACCAGGACGAAATCTTACGGCGTTACGCCACTCAAGACGTCCCCGACTTGTTACGGGCCATCCCGGGGGTGTTCACCACCACATCGGGATTGGGAGAAGCCGAAATTCGCATTCGCGGATTCGACCCGGAACACATTCAAATCATGATCAACGGCGTTCCCGTCAATGATCCCGAATCCCAATGGGTCTATTGGTCGAACTGGACCGGTTTATCCGGAAACGCCGCCTCGATTCAGGTACAGCGGGGTGTGGGGGCCTCTCTGGTGGGTTCCGGTGCATTCGGGGGTTCGGTCAACATCGTTACCGGACGCTACTCGGCCACCCCCACCTTGACGCTCCGCAGTTCCGTGGCCGGTTACTGGACCCAAGGGGGGTACCTGGGAACCAATCGCGTTGCCGATGGTCTGGGCGGTTCTCAAACCTACAATCCGTTTAACGAAGCATTTTCCATCGATTATATCTCGGGCTTACTGGCCGACGGCAAATTGAATCTGTACCTGCGGTACGAACGCAAGGCCGGGGATTATTACATCGCCAATACGTACTACAACGGCCATTCCTTCTACCTGGGCCTGCAAAGCATTCTGGGTAATCATGTGATTACTTTTAATGCCCACGGGGCTCCGCAGCGACACAACCAGGCCCGGAGCATGCAGGACATGAACCTGTTGAAAAAATTAGGCCGGGAGTACAATCGGTACAATCACCCTTACCAGGAAAACTACTACTTCAAACCGCAATTTGAACTGCATCATGATTGGGCGATCAACGACCGCTCGTTTTTGAAAACCAATGCCTTTTTAACCTTTGGCCGCGGTGGGGGACGTTACCTGAGAAACGACTACTTCGATGTCAATACCGGTCAGGTGGGTTTTAAATCGGTCTCTCCGGCCACCGATGCCAAATATTTTGGCCGTCATGCCCGTTTTATTTACGAAATGACCGGCCAGGCGCTCACCGGCTACAACCCCACCACCAACGAGTTCATCTACAACGGAGACACCACCACCGTCTCCAAGGCGCGAAATCTGATCAGCAGCACCTACGCCCACTCCTGGCGGAACGATTCCCAAAACCGCCACTTCCAATACGGATTCAATACGGCCTATCAAAATAAATTGACCGACGTGGTGACCGTTACCCTGGGTGGAGAAGCCCGATACTGGAAGGCACGGCATTTTGCTCAGTCTTTCGACTTCCGCATGTATGACGTCAACACGGGATCGGTAAAACGACTGGATGAGGTTCAGTTGCGTTACGATTACGACGGTATTGTGTTGAATACCTCGGTATTCGGCCGCTTGCTGATCCATCCGATCAAGGACCTGACCATCATGCTTGACGGACAATTCGCCCGCTACTCTTCGCGGGTGGAAGAACGGCCCATTCGGGTATTCGATTTCGGTGCCCAGAAATGGACCGACATTTTTTACTATCAAACCCAGGACCTGAGGGATGAAAACGGCAACCGTATTTACAAGGACAGCGACTACCAGCGCGTCTTCACCTTCTTCATGCCCAAGGCCGGCTTCAATTACAACATCACCCAGGAATTTAATGTCTTCGGCAACGTCAGCGTGTCCAAAAAAGAACCCAAAACCGGCGACTGGTACAGCCGTTCCAGAGGACCGGGTGCCAACCAGCCCCGTGACGATCAGGGCAACATCATTCAGTTGAAACCCGAAAGTTTGACCAACTTTGAAGCCGGAGTGGGTTATTATGGTCGATATCTCATTCTCAAGGCAAACGCTTACCTGATGAACTTCGAAGATAAAATCGAACGGGTCATCGACCAAGCCGGGGAACTGGTTACCATCAATGCCGGGAAGGCCCGTCACATGGGTCTGGAACTGGAAGCCCGGTTTCGGTATCGACGATGGGATGGATTGCTTTCCGCCACTTACGCCCGAAACCGCTGGCGAGCCATGAATGTCCAGAAAATCTTCGGTATCGACCAGGAAGACGTGGTGAACAAGGTGGTACCCTTTGCTCCGGAACAGATTCTCAACGCCGAACTGGGTTATAACATCAAGAGTTTCCGACTGGGACTTTCCACCCTCTTTTGGGATGAATATTATGGAAATTACGATAACACCGCAAAACTGCCTGCTTATCTGGAACTGAACGCCGTGGTGGCCTATCACTTCAAGCTGGCCGGTGCGGAAGTGGATATCCGTTTAAACCTGAACAATCTGTTGAACCGGGAAAATTACACCCGTGCTGCATGGACCCGGGATTTCAACCGCAATGACAATCTGGCCGGGGTTTACAACATGTATGTGGTTCAGGCACCGTTATTCCATACTTTTCTGACTACTCAGATCACCCTGTAATTCTTGCGGGCTCTATCGGTAACAGGCGGGGCTTCCGTGCGGAATCCCCGCCTGTTTTATTCATTATCAACACATTTTTCTTTCCCCGCCCGATGGAAGATATTAATTTGTTGTTTCCGGGTGGCAGAGCAATGTACCAACGATGATGGCCAAAGCGTTCCCAATATCTGTCGTTATTCCCACCTACAACCGGGCCGCTGTATTACCCCGGGCCGTCGAATCGGTCTGCCGGCAGACTCTTCCGCCAAAGGAGATCATTGTTGTGGACGACGGCTCGACCGACGAAACGGCGAAGCTTATCGCAGAAAAGTTTCCCCATGTCGTGTCCATCCGGCAGAAACATCAAGGGGTCAGCGGTGCCCGCAATCGGGGTATCCGGGCGGCCACAGGCGAATGGATCGCTTTTCTGGATTCCGATGATGAATGGTTGCCCCGGAAACTGGAAACCCAGGTCCGGGCTTTGCAAGCACATCCCGATTATCGCATCTGTCATACCAATGAAATCTGGATTCGCCGGGGCCGACGGGTCAACCCCAAGAAAAAACATCGGAAATACGGCGGCTATATTTTTCGGCACTGCCTGCCCCTGTGTGTCATCTCTCCATCATCGGTGCTAATCCACCGGGATGTATTTAGGGAACTGGGTCTCTTCGACGAACAGCTTCCTGCCTGTGAGGATTATGACCTGTGGTTGCGCTTTTGCGCTCATTATCCCATCCTTTATCTGGAAATGCCCCTGATCATCAAATATGGTGGGCACGAAGATCAGCTTTCCCGACGGTTCTGGGGGATGGACCGTTTCCGAATTTATGCCCTGGAGAAGATTATTCAGTCGACGGTTCTATCGGAGGCGGATCGGGCAGCTGCACTGAAGGAACTGCTGCGGAAAATTCAAATCTATCTTCAGGGGGCCCGGAAGCGACAACGCATCAGGGAAGTGAAACGATACGAAGAAAAACGACGACGATATCTGCTCCTGCTGCAACAGCTTGGGGAAAACGTGGAGTCCACTATTTAAGTTCCCCTTGGGAATCCCCCCGGGGAACTTCCAGCAGGAGCAGCTCCTCCTGGCGCAAGCCCCACAACCCATTTTGCAAGTAAAACACGGTACGGCCGATTTCGGCAAACTGGGTGGCAATCAAGCGGGCTCGGTTGCCGTCGGTGCATACCAGTACATAGGTCCTGCCCTCCTCCAGGGGAAATTCTTCCACCCGGTCGACCAGTTGCAAAAACGGCCAGTGAAGAACCTGGGGATAGCGCAAAGGGAGTCGGGAACACTCGGGATTCTCTCTTAAATCCACCAGTACCGGACGATTGGCCTGGACAAACGCCACAAATTCCCGATTCGCCACCGCCTGAATCTTAAAATGCTCCCCTGCGGCGATCCAGTATACCACAATCGTCGTGCCCAAAAAGAACAAGGTTACCCAGATGTCTCGATTCACCCTTATACCCACCACACGCTACAATGCCTTGATGTTTGTCCCGAAACGTTTATCCAATCCCCTTCCCTCACAATCCATTCCGGCAAAGGGAGGATTAAAATAATTGGATGGAGGAAAAAATAAAACTAAAATTTTGGAAGAGGCGGCCTTCCGGAAGGGAATTATCCCCGGGGAAAAAAGCGCAGGAAGAATATTTTCCAATAAACCAGCCGAAAGCTTACATGGCGCAACAGGAACACTCGGAAACGATCCCTCAACCCCATTCCAATCCCCCTGTTTTTTCCATACACCTTTCCATTACCATCGGAGTACCGACTGCAGGGTTTAGAAGAAAGAGGGGAATTTTATTATCCGGGAATCGGGTTCAGAGATTTCGCTTTATAAAACCGTGGCGGGCGAAAGGGATTTTAAAGTGCCCCCCTCACCATTCCTTTTTCACCCGCTTGGCCAGGGGATGTTTGGGGAAATGATCCAGAATGAACCGGAACTCTTTACGAGCCTCATCGAGGTTACCTTTGTTCTTTAGACAGACCCCCAGCTGATACCGAGCCTGAACAAAATACGGATTCACCGATAGGGCTTTCCGGAACTGATAACAGGCCGCGGGATAATCCTCTTTTTCCAGAAAAATTTCCCCCAGCTCGTTTAATGCATAAATGTTCTCCGGATCGAAGTTCAGCAATCGAGTCAATAATTTCTGAGCTTCTTCCAGTTGTTTTTTCTGGATTAAAATGCTGGCCAGGGTGAGATAGGCCGGTTTAAACCGGGGATATTTCTGGATAGATTGCCGGAGCATTTCCACCGCCCGGGGATCGTCCTTTTCTCGATGATAACGAGTGGCCAACAGATAATACTCATATTCGGGAGCCAACCGGCGGATGCGCTGCCACAAGGCCGCCGCCTTATCAGAATCCCCACCGGCAATACCCGGTGCCATTTCATAATAACTGTATAAGGCAACCATGGCATCCACATGCCGGGGGTCCAACTGCAACGCCTTTTCCCAGTATTCCCGCATTTTTCGGGCGCTTTTCAATTTGTTCCAAAAGCCTCCTTGATTGATCTTCATACTGTAAGCGTTGCCCATGCGAAAGTAAATTTCCGCATTTCGGGGTTCCCGTCGGGCTGCCTTTTCCAACAGAGCCAAGGCTTCGTCGGGACGAAACCGTACCAATTGTAAAATGGCCATTTTGATCCAGATGCGAGGCTCATCGGGATGGGCGGCCGCCAGGGTATCCAGAATCGCCTCGGCCTGCGCGTATCGGTAGGCCTGATACAACGAGTCGATCTGGCGTAACGTTTGCTCCAAGTCCTGCGAAAGGGCATGACCCACCATTCCCACAATCCAGAAAAAGAGAAAAATGCGCTTTAGCGGTTGCATTTCACAAACTCCCATTTTTAATTGATTATCATAAATAGAACACACGGTAAAGGCAATGGTTTGTTTTAATTTTCTTTCCCACACCGTAACGATGGAACCATGGGCACGGGCATATTCATGACTTCCATGGCAGAGGGAAAAGAGCGCTCCGGCGTTCCAGAACATTCGATACTGGCACTGATTCGAGCCCGGGGATTTCAATTGTCTCGCTGGAATCACCCCCGAGAAATGGAATCCTTCATGGCCGATAAATCAGAGGACGCCGATGCGTTCTATCGTTTTATGCATCGATATTCCCACCGATTGATACTCCACGATTTATTTCGCCTGAAGCCCCGCTGCCAACGGCAGGAATTGACCCACTATGTTTCCCGGGAAAGCCTGTCCCGCATTCTGGCCCGGCTGGAAACGTTTGGTCTGATTACCTGCCACAGCGACGGTGGGGTATCCATTCACTTTCCCCGGGAATGGAGCGTCGGGTGGCTCCTGGAATGGTATCTCGCCAGTTTGCTCGACAACGAATTTGCCAGCCCGGCCATTTTCAACGTGGGCCTATTGGGCACCGAAACGGGGGGCGATTTCGATGTTCTGGCCGGTTGGGGAAACCGTTTGCTGTACATCGAAACCAAATCGGCGCCCCCCAAAGGCATCCATAACCCGGAAATCGCCGCCTTTCTGACACGCATTCATCAATTAAAACCCGACTTGGCCGTTTTTCTCAACGATACCCACTTAAGGGTCAAAGATAAAATCGTATTGATGTTCGAAGAAGAACTTATCCACTTGAAAGGCATCGGAAGTTTGAAACAATATCCCGTGGAACGGGTTCAGGAACAGATTTTCCACATCCAGCACGCCCTCTACATCATGAATAGTAAAAGAGATATTCGCCAGAATTTACGAATCGTTTTTCATGATCATTTGCAACATCGGGGAGCATTCGGCTGGCTATTTTGAGGAGCGGACGGCGGCGCGATATTTTTTTTCTTTCGATTGACGGAAGAACTGCTTAAAATAGATCGCCCGAAATCAAATCAAGGAGGTGCCATGGTCAAGAAGGTGTCCATTGAATATTGTTACGAATGAAACTACTACCCGCAGGCCGCCAGTTTGGCGGATACGATCAAAAGGGCTCTGGGCGTGGAAGTGGAACTCATCAAATCACGCGGGGGCGTGTTTGAAGTCCAGGCAGACGGGGAATTGATTTTCTCCAAGAAAAAAACGCATCGTTTTCCGGAACCCGAGGAAATCCTCCACGCACTGCGCCAACGATAAGGTTTTTTACAAGAGGCTTGCCCGGCACGCTTTTCATGGTCGGGCGGGCCTGTGAGTGTTCATGCCCTGAGGACGGCATCACCCTTTCCAATTTCGGTTACCGACGTTTATATTAATGCTTTCGGGGAAAAGAGCAAAGGCAGGAATGGGTTATGAGCACCCAGCTGCGACGGATGTATTTTCTTTTAAAATTCATGCGCATCACACTGCCTGCGCTAACGGTGTTGAGTATGCTGGCCATGATTCTTATCGACCAACCGTGGGCAAACTGGGTATACGCTGTGGCACTGGCAGGTTCCGTCGGCATGTTTACCAATACCATTGCCATTAAAATGCTTTTTCATCCCCTGCATCCCACGCCCCTGAATCGACAGGGCGTTATCCCCCGCAACAAGGAACGCATCGCCCACGGGCTCAGCATTGCCATCGAAAACAATGTGTTAAATCCCGACCAGATTCTGGACTACATCGAACATTATCAGCTCATCGACCAGGGATTGATAAAAGCCGACCGATATTTAGAACAATACCTGCGCGTACCTCAGAACCGAGAACGCTTGATCTCTAAGATCATTGAGTTATCCGAAAAGATATTGCCCGAGTTGATGGATAAATCCCTGACCTGGGCGGCCTCCCGGGCCCGAGAATTCGCCGCTCAACAAGAAATCCTGGACCAGCTTCACCGGGCTGTGGTGGAAGGACTGACCCGCTATCTGGACAAGCCGGACAATCGGCAACACATTTACGTCACCGTACACCAGTTACTGAAGAACAACCTACCCGCATTCGCCGAGTTGCTGTATCAATTTCTGGAAAAATATCAGAAGAACCTGTCGGGCATTCGGAAATATTTAACCCGTCTGGCTTCTCTGGCCATGGAAGTCAATCCGGAACGCATTCGGGAAGTGCTGGAAGAGATGCTGGAAAACCCGGATACCCGTCAGCAGCTGATCGACTTCATCGACCAGGGCATCAACCGGTTTTATGAATACCTGGAAGCACCCGACGTCAGGGAACGCATTTCTGAATATTTGCATCGTTTTCTGGTCTGGTTCGAAGAGCAGGGCGTGCCGGCGGTCATGCCGCACATGCTGACCTTTCTCAACAACTATTTAAAGCGTCCGGAAAGCTGGGAATCCATTAACACCCTACTGGACGGTCTAACCACGTTCTTAAGAGAGCGGGCCCGACTGTTTTTTCAGCGTCCGGAACAGAAAGCGGCGATTAAAATGTTTATCCGACGATTGATTGTGGAATTGAACATCCGGCAAATTATTCAGCGCAATCTGGAGGGCCTGCCGATGGACAAATTTGAGGGCGTGATCATGCAGGCTACCGGCGAACATCTGGCCTGGCTGGAAATTCTGGGAGGCATTCTGGGAGCCATCGCCGGGTTAAGTTTTATCCATTGGGAATTGATCTTTGTGCTACCGGCATTGATTCTGACCATCCTGATGATCGAGAAGGGCTTGACCGTGCTTCAAAAATCTCCCCCAACTTCGGCCTGACCGCTACCGACCGCTTACAGGAAATTTCCGGGAGACTTCCGGCCCGTGGGTCTCATGGTCCCGGGCCAAATCTTCCAGGGCAGCCTGCAATGCATTGCGAAATGCTGCGGGACGAAACAGCGATACCCCCCGTTTGGCTCCCTCATTCAACATGTGAGCCAGCTGGTTTACCCGATGAAAGCGCTCGTACGCTTCCCGGGTGCGGAAAAGGGGGCCGATAGTCTTATTGGTTAACAGGGGATCGGCCTGGGATGGAAAATACCCATTCTCCACAGCCCTTTGATAGTCCACCGTCCCGGGAATGGGAGAAAAGGCCGCCAGGCGAATCAACACTCCCAGGCTATGGGCATAGAGCATGGTTTCCACAACCTCTTCGATCGATTGGGAGGGCAACCCCATCATGATGTAGGTTTCTATATCCTTGGGTTGGTAACCCGCTTTGATCAGGTTTTGCACGGCGCGGGTCATCTCTCCGGGGGTAATTTTGTTGTGGATATCCCGGCGCCGTTCTCCGGCCACCGATTCCAGGCTGATGCGAATGGTGCGAAAATGGTTCGCATACAACAAATACGCCATCTCCTCATCAATAAAGCGCCCATGCAAGCCGTTGGGCGTATGAAAGCGCAGGCGATGGCGGTGACGCAATAATTCCCATAAAATCGGCTTGATGCGCCGTTCCGGTTGCATCAGCAGGGCATCGTCGTAAAAGGCCACGTCACGGACTCGGAACCGACGGGTCTGGGTCAGAATCTCTTCCACCACTTTATCCGGACGCCGCTGGGTAAACCGGCTATCAATCGTGTAGGTGGCACAAAAAGTGCACCGAAAAGGACACCCCCGGGAGGTCATCACGACCAGATAGTCCAGCTTGCGGTACAGATCGAATGCGGGATAGGGATAATCGTCGATATCTTCCGGAGGGGATTCCGCCAGCGAGGGACAGTGAAGCCAGTCGGCCAGCAATTGAGCCACCGGCACCTCTCCGGGTCCCTGTATCAGGGCATCGGGTTGAATGACCCGGCGGGCATGATCGGGCATCAGGGTGGCATAGATTCCACCCAGGATCACAGGCACGCCCGGAAATACCTGGCGAACCATTTCGACGACCCGACGCGGGCCGGGATACCAATAGGTCATAAACGAGGTGACCAGAACGGCGTCTGGAGTCCCGCAACGCTGGAGCTCCCGGCGAAAAATATCTTCCGGAAGTCCATACCGGGCATATCGGCGAGGAATAAACGCCACCGGCGTCGGGGTGGGCACAACCTCCCGATGCCAAGGCCCGGTACCATATTTCCGAATCTTCGGTCTTTCTCGACCCTGCCGCTGCAGCAACTCCGGATGGTACTTATCCAGACAATCGATAAAATCAACCCGAGCACCGCGGGCCCTTAAATAAGCCGCAATATACAACAATCCAATCGGTTTACTGAAATAATCATAAGCACTGAAATCGTAAATCCAGGGATTGATGCATAATACACGGGGTCTATCCATCGGCTTCCTGCTCATCGTTTATCACCCAGGCAATTTAGCCGCATCAAACGCGAAAATGCAATGCGAAATTCCCGCCGTATCGACAACTCGCCCATCTTTTTCAGTTGCGGTAAACGTCCACCGGATACCCCGGTGGGTTTAAACCGTAGGGGAAAGGGGGTTCACCGCGGCATTCAGCCACCTTTCGCTATCTTTTCTCTTCCTCTTGATTTTTCCGGAATGGGTTGGGAAGCTGCAACATCCCGAGCGAGGCCACCGGGTCCCCCCAAGCGGTTTGATTCGCCCCCATTCTGAGCCGGGGATAAAGGATTATCAAAAAATTCCGACATTTTAACCTGCGGCAAAACGATAACGGCAGGCGGCATGAGCACGTCAAAGCAACGGGAAAAGCGGAACGATTCGGTAATCTTGCTGATTCACTGTCCCGATCGGCGGGGACTGATTGCAGCGGTGACGGAATTCATCACCAAAAACCAGGGGAATATTATTTATTTGGACCAGTACGTGGATCCCGTCCATCAAGTTTTTTTTATGCGCATCGAGTGGGAACTGGACAATTTTCTCATTCCCCGGGAAAAAATCGGCGAATATTTCGACACCCTACTGGCCCGCCGGTTCCAAATGCAATGGAGCCTGTACTTTTCCCGGGAAGTGTTGCGGATGGCGATATTCGTATCGAAATTGCCTCATTGTCTGTACGACATCCTATCCCGCTGGAAGACCGGGGAATTTGTCGTCGACATTCCCTTAATCCTCAGCAATCACCCGGACCTAAAAGCGGTGGCCGAGCAGTTTGGGGTGGATTTTTACCATTTTCCGATCACCCCGGAGACCAAAATCGATCAAGAGCAAAGCGAGCTGGAGTTGCTTCGCAAGTATCGGATCGATTTTATTGTACTGGCGCGATATATGCAAATTCTCACCGAAAGGTTTGTACAACATTATCCCAATCGGATCATCAATATTCACCATTCGTTTCTACCGGCATTTCCGGGAGCCCGGCCCTACCATTCGGCCTACGAACGGGGCGTTAAAGTCATTGGCGCCACCAGTCACTATGTGACCGCTGCCCTGGATGAAGGTCCCATCATCGAACAGGACGTGGTTCGGGTCAGCCATACCGATACCCTATCCGATTTCATCCGCAAGGGACGAGACCTGGAAAAAGTGGTGCTGGCAAGGGCCGTCTGGCTTCATCTGCAGCACAAAACCCTGGTCTATCAAAACCGCACCATCGTCTTCACCTGAACAAAGCGCTCTTCAGCCCGCTAACCAGGGAATGGGGACATTCCCCACGGGAAATGTTGGGAAAAGGCTTGAAATATCCCTAAAAACTTTCTAAATTGGGCCGCCCTCGGGGAAAGGAGGGAAGGAGAACCGGGATTTTTCGGAAGCAGGGAAGGATTCCAACGGGGCGTAGCGCAGCCTGGTTAGCGCGCTTGGTTCGGGACCAAGAGGTCGCCAGTTCAAATCTGGCCGCCCCGACTATCCTCTTCAGGCTCCGCTTCCTTTTCAACGGGCATTTCCCGGTTTATCGGGATCGACAATCCTTTCAGGGCGATGGCGACACCTGCGTTCGAGCGGGCGGCGTTCCTCCCCCAATCGGAACGGCTTTATCGGGAAAAGTTACCCACCCAACGATTCCATGCCGAACGGCGGGACAGGGGGTTTCACCGCCGGACGACCGAAAGCCAATCCTTCCCGCCATTTTTTGCAGGCAATCCGCTTCACAGACCCTCAATCGCTCAACCTCAGGGAAACCAGGATCCCGAAACCAATCATCAAGAGACCCACGGCGCCTTCGGCGAAGCTTTCCGGCCAACCGGGGAAAATCGCAAATAGGGAAGCCACCACCAAGCCCAGAATGAAATAAAAGGTCTCCCGGGGGAATGTTTTCAATAACATTTCGATGGCCCTGGCAAAAGACCAGACACCCAGAAGGATGCCGGTGCCCAGAACAGCCAGAGGCACTAGATCCATATGTTTAACGGCCCGAATAACCACTTCATATTGTCCCAAAAGCACCAGCATAAAGGAGCCGCTGATACCCGGAACAATCATGGAGCCGCCGGAGAGCACCCCGGCAAGCAACAGGAGGCCGACGGCCGCCGCCGAAAACTGGAAGGCGCTACCGCTTGTTTCCACGGTAGGGTTGTCCTTCGACAACAGGGTAAAAAACAGGATCAGGCCCGCGCCGCCCAAAAAAACCAATCCCGCCAGCGGGGATAAACGCATATCCGAATGGGAACGATAAATGGAAGGAATAGAACCGGCAATCAATCCAATAAAGAATAGATAGGTATATCCGGGGTAATGGGTCAAGAGATAGTCCATGATCCAGGAAAAAACCAGAATGGCCAGAATGGCGCCCATACCAACCTTAAGCAGGAACTTGACATACTCCCATCGTCGCTTCCGATTGCTTACCACTTCTCCAATGGCCTCAATGAGCGGTTCATAAATGCCCAGCACCACGGCCATGGTTCCGCCGGACACCCCCGGGATAATGTTGGCGATACCGATCAACCCGCCCTTGAGCATCAGTTTAATCTGTTCTTTCATAATGGCCACCCTTTCTTGCCGATCAGTGGAACAAACTGAAACACTTCCAATTCCGTTTCGATGAACCGATCGTTTATTCGGTCGATGGTCTTTAATTTCTGCTGGTGTGTCGGCCCCACCGGAACAAGCAACCGGCCTCCTTCCGCCAGTTGATCCCGTAGAGGGACAGGCACTTGGGGGGTCCCTGCGGTAACCAGGATGCGATCAAAAGGTGCCTGAGAGGGCCATCCCAGACTCCCGTCCCCGACCATGATGGCCACCCGGTAATATCCCAATCTTTCCAGCACCCGGCGGGCTTTTTGTGCCAATTGGGGAATCCGCTCGATGGAAAACACCCGGTCGCACAATTCCGCCAGCAGAGCCGTTTGGTATCCGCTACCGGTACCCACCTCCAGAACCTTCTCCCGTCCCGACAGCTCCAGCAACGCCGTCATCAAGGCCACCGTGCCGGGATGAGAAATGGTTTGCCCGTATCCGATGGGCAGGGATTTTCCCGCATAGGCCTGGTTGCGCATGGCCGGATCCACAAACAGGTGGCGGGGTACCTTCCGGAAAGCAGCAATCACCCGTTGGTCCCGAATTCCAGCGCCTTTTACCCACTGATGTACCATCTGACCCCGCTGTTTCTCATACATGGCCCAACCACCTCTGAAATGCCAATGTACCCATTAACAAAATGAAATCGAGGGTATCGGGGAGATGTTTAATGGCGCTGGGCTCTCCCCGATACACCGTGGGTATTTCCACAAATACCATGGTTGCTTTTCGCCATCCCAGACGCACGGCCATCTCGCTCTCCAGATGAAACCCGTCCCGTTGCATGGGGAGCCTTTGCAGCACCGAACGTCGGTAAAGCCGGAAGCCGCATTGGCTATCGCGAATCAAACGCCCCACCATCAGGGATATGATCAGCGAAGTGAGCAGATTGGACAGAATACGATGAAAAGGCATCACCCCGGGGATTCGGCGGCGGTATCCCAGCACGACATCGGCGGCGGAACGGGTGAATGCCTGCAAAAATTGGGGTATATATTCCGGTGGATGTTGCAGATCCCCATCCATGGTTAAGATGGCTTCCACTTCTTTTCTGGCACCGAAAAATTGAAATCCGGTCTTCAGGGCCCTTCCCTTGCCCCGATTCCGTGGATGCCGCAACCGGTGGACGAGCAAATCGGGAATGATCCAGGAACCGATGGGAGGTTCAGAACCATCATCCACAATGAGGACTTCCATCCGCCAGGGGCGAATCCGTTCCTGAACCCGACTTAATTCCTGCAACAATTGAGGTAAGAAACGCGCGGCATTATATACGGGGACGATCACCCCGACCACCGGCCCGGAGGACGGTTCTACAGCCATATTGGACATCCTCACGCTTTTCGGGGAGGTGTTCCCGAGGCTGTCTTTTGTTGCCCGAAGTGCCACGTGCCGGTCTTTCTCCTGTTACTTGAGTCTACCGCCCTCTCATCCGATACGGCCGCTGTTTGCGCCCTTCCGGTTTCCCAGGCCGGTGTTTTGCCCACGGCTTCTTGCAGACGCCACCTCGCGATGGATACCCTTGCCGGGCCGGTAGAGGACTTCCGGCTTTCCCTGAGCCGGTCACCTCCAAGGGATTGCGCCCTGCCGGGGGCACTAAAAGAAAAGGGGAATCTTCCGATTCCCCTTTGGTCGTCGGAGCGACTGGATTCGAACCAGCGACCCCCACCACCCCAAGGTGGTGCGCTATCCAGGCTGCGCCACGCTCCGACATTTCGACATAAAATTTATAAAAGCCGGCATTCAAAATCAAGCCTTTTGGAAACTCGGGTCATCCCCGTTCGAAATATAATCATTTTATTTTCAAACAATTATCCCCCTTCCCAACCGTTCCCTCCACCCCGTTTTTACCTCCGCTTTTCCGAAAACGGTTTCCCCATATCCTTTCGGGGAGTCATGAATCTTTGTCAAGCAAGTCCAGAATCTCCTGAATCTCCAGCTTGATTTCGGCCAGCAATACTTTCCACTTTATATTTTCCCCACCATCCTTATGCTGCCGAAAGTCTTTTAACCGCCGGCGGATCTCATCGTCGGACAATTTCTCCTCCACAATCCATTTTTTGATGTAGAAAAGCATTTCCAGGTCTTTTTCCACATAATATCGATTCCCCCCCCGGTTACGAATCGGTTGCAGTTGGGGGAATTTTTTTTCCCAATTCTTCAATAGATAATCGTTAACGCCCACCATATCGCACACCTGACGGAGCGAATAGTAGAGTTTTTTCCGAGGTTTTTGAATGCGCATGGGCATCATTCCCGACTTTCGATAGGGGAATATAAATACGGGGATTCTTATTTATCAAGGAATAAATGCCTCCGGAAGAGCAACTGATAGATTGGGGTCAACACCGCCGGCCAGCGGAGCATGGCCAGGGATAAGCGCAGAGGGAGCCCCGGTCTGCCATTTAACTTGCAGGAAAGCTGCCGGGGAGCGTCGAAGGGGAAAACGGTCAAACGCGGAAGCGCGAAGGCATCGGGGGCCGAAACGTCCCAGAACACGTTCCCCAACCCGAACCGATATCCAGCCCGACGAGCCGCTCGGAGCACCCGGCGGTTATATAATCCAAAGGGATAGGCGAGGGTGACCACTTGATCGCGAAGGCCGTTTTCCAGCACCCTGCGAGATTCTCGTAATTCTCTTTCCAGCGCCCGATGATTCAAAAACGGCAGGGCCCGGTGGGTCAAAGAATGGGACGCAATTTCCCAGCCCTGACTGTGCAACTCCTTCAATTGGGCCCAATCCAGATGCCGGAATGACCGCCCGCCCAGGTTTACATCCCATCCATTGGTCCGCCCTACGAATCCGGCCACCATACAAACCACCGCCCGGAATCCCAGGGCCTGTAAAACCGGAAATGCCTCCCGGTAAACCGATTCCAGTCCATCGTCGAAGGATAAGATGACGGGGCGCGCGGGCAAAGGACGGTTTTCCAGGATATCGCGAAAAGTAACGCTCCGAAACCCGTGATCCTGCAAAAACTGGACATGTCGGCGGAATCTGCCCGGATGAACGGTGGTGACGCCCGGCTCCAGGCGGCTGTCGACTTTGTGATAAACCAGGATGGGAATCCCCTTCAAGCTATCCAGGGCCCTACGGCTCAGCAGCGGTGTCCTCCTCTGCTTCAACCTTCAGGTGGTAAACCGGAACGGAAAGGGCCTGTGCCAGAAAGGCGTTGGTCACATGGCCCTCATAGATGGCCAAACCACTACGCAATTGGGCATCCTGGCGCACGGCTTCTTCGAAACCCATTTCGGCAATGCGTTCCAGGTAAGGCCAGAAGGCGCTGCTCAACGCCTGCGACGCCGTGATGGGGACCACCCCGGCCAGGTTGGGCACACAATAATGGATGACGCCGTCCACAACAAAAATAGGGTTGGCGTGGGTGGTCGCCTTACTGGTTTCGACGTTGCCCCCACGATCGACAGCGACATCGACAATGACGCCGCCCCGGGGCAATAAGGCCACCATTTTTTTACTGATCAATACCGGAGAACGAGCATCCGGTTGATGCACGGCGGTGATCAGTAGATCGGTTTGGGGCAAGACCTGGAGCAGGTGTTCTTCCGTACTCAGCAGGGTTTCCACATTGGGCGGCAGGTTGTTCCGAATCTCCTCCAATCGCCGAAACTCTTTATCTAATAACACTACATGGGCCCCCAATTGGGCGGCCATCCGGGCGGCAAAATAGCCCACGGCACCGGCTCCCAGTATGGTGACCCGCGTGGGAGGAACGCCCGTAATGTTGGCCAGCAGTTTTCCTCGACCACTGTTTTGTTTTTCCAGAAAAAACATGCCTTGCTGCACGGCCATCTTCCCGGCGATCTCGCCGTTGATGGCCATCATAGGCCGCTTACCGTCCCGCGTCATGAACATCTCGTAAGCAAAACAGCTACAGCCTTTCCCCAGCAGATTGCGAGCCAGATCCAGATTGTTCACAAAATTGAAAAAGGCAAAAATTTTGTGTTCGGGACGAATCAGGTCATACTCCACCGGCATGGGGCCCTGGATCTTTAAAATGACTTCCGCCTGGGAATACAACTTCTCCGAAGAAGGAACAACCAGGGCACCCACTTTTTCGTAGGCTTCATTGGACACTAAACTGTCTTCTCCCGCGCGAGCCTCCACCAGCACCTGATGCCCCCGCTTCACCAGTTCCTTTACCACAAAAGGCATGGCCCCCACCCGATATTCGTGAGGCCGAATTTCCAGAGGTATGCCAAAGATCATCGTCAGTGACTCCTAATTTGCTTTTTGGGGAACAAAAACAACCTTTACGGCCTTATCCGGATCCAGAATCCGCCGGGTCAATTCCCAGAGGCTTTCCCGATCCACCCGATCGATGGCCTCCAGCACGGCGTCGATGGTCTCCAGCTTTCGACGATAAATCTCCATTTTCCCCAGACGCGACATCCGCCGTGCGGTGCTCTCCAGACCCAGCATTAAACTCCCCTTTAACTGAGATTTGGTCTGGTGCAATTCTTCCGGTTTCGGCGGATTGTCTCGCAGGTCTTGCAGCTCCCTCTCCAGCAGCCCCTCGGCCCGTTCCAGGTTTTTCATGTCGGTGCCCAGATAAATACTCAACAAGCCGATATCAAAATAGGTATCGATGAAGGAATAAATCGAATAGGCCACACCATGCTTCTCTCGAATATTCTGGAACAGGCGGGAACTCATTCCACCACCCAGCAGAGTATTCAAGACCAGGAGTTCATACTTCCGGGGATGGTGATACGGGAGCGCCGGAAACCCGACACAAATATGAGACTGGTTAATGGGCTTCGGGTAAACCCATTCGCCCCTTCCCAGATGGTCCGGCGAATGCACCGTCCAGGGATGGTTGGATTCGGAGAAGGTAAAATGACGGGAGCACAATTCCACCAATTCTTCATGCCGTAAATTTCCCGCGGCGGCGATCACCATATTGCGAGCCGAATAAAACCGGCGATAGAATGCCACCAGATCGTTCCGGGAAAGCCGGGAAACCGTCTTTGCCTCGCCCAAAATGGGAAAACCCAGCGCGTGATCCGGAAAAAGAGCCCGAATCATATAATCCTGGATCAATTCGTCGGGGCTGTCCTCCAGCGAGTGGATCTCGTCCAGAATCACCAACCGCTCTTTTTCCATTTCCTCTGCCGAAAATCGAGAGCATAATAAAATATCCGATAACACGTCCACGGCACGGGGTAGATACTCGTCCAGAATTTCGGCATAGTAACAGGTCAGATCTTTACTGGTATAGGCATTTAAATGACCGCCAACCGATTCCAGGCTTCGAGCGATCTCCAAGGGACTCCGACGATCGGTTCCTTTAAACATCATATGCTCCAAGAAATGGGCAATGCCGTTGTTCTCGGCCGTTTCGAACCGGGTTCCCGTTTTGACCCACACACCTATGGATACGGAACGAACCGAAGGGATCTGTTCGGAGATGACCGTCAATCCGGAAGGCAACACGCTCCGATTGATTTTTGCCTCTACCATGGTTTCCATCGTATGCTCATCCCTTTCATCAATTTACAGTCGATTCTCCGGCGGTGCAACGGCGCGTCCCCGACGGCGCTGTTTAAGCATCATTCTCCATTTCCACGCCTTGGGTATTGCTGCCTTCGTCGTCTTTCGATCGCTTCCGCGCCACCTCTCTCCCTTCTGTCCTCCCGGATGGGGAATCCCGACACCACCGCGGGAGCCGTCCGGGATTTTTTCTCTCTTAATGCCAACGCTCACCGATGCTTTACCATTTTCGGCATTTTGCCTCTCCCGCTTCACAGCAACGGCCATGGAGGTGGAATAAAAAACGGGAAACCCACGTCGGGATTCCCGCATGTCAGATTCGGCATCCTAAGCGTGTTTATCGCTTAAACGGTTTTCCGTCCTTGCGGTCCTTACGATCGCCGGGTTTCTGACCGTGGCGGCGCAGGTACTCCTTTCGGCTCAGATTAAAGCGTCCCTCTCGATCGATATTCTTTAATATTACGTGCACCTTATCGCCCACCTTCACGATATCGGTAACCGTGCCGATCCGTCGGGTGTCCAGCTCGGAGATGTGGATCAATCCTTCCTTGCCCGGTAAAAATTCCGCAAAGGCGCCGAAATTGGTGACCCGTTTAATAATCGCTTCGTATTCTTTTCCCACCTCGGGTTCTTCAATGATCGCCTCGATCATTTTCTTGGCTTTCTCGGCCATGGTGACATCCTGGGAAGAGATGATGGTGAATCCGGTACCATCTTCGATATCGATCTTCACACCGGTCTCTTCGATAATCTGACGAATGGTGCGTCCTCCAGGCCCGATGACCAGTCCGATCTTCTCGGCCGGAATCACCAGGGAGAGGATACGGGGGGCATAAGGCGAGATCTCCGCCCGCGGCCGTTCGATCGTCTGCTCCATGATATCCAGGATTTTCAGGCGGGCCACCCTGGCCTTTTCCAGAGCCTCCTGCAGGATTTCGTAAGACAATCCCGATATCTTGATGTCCATCTGAAAGGCGGTGATGCCATCTCGAGTGCCCGCCACCTTGAAATCCATATCACCCAGATGGTCTTCATCGCCCAGAATGTCGGTCAAGATCCGCACCTGGTCTTCTTCCTTGATTAATCCCATGGCGATGCCCGCCACATGACACTTGACCGGGACTCCGGCATCCATCAAACTCAGCGAGCCGGCACACACGGTCGCCATTGAAGAGGAGCCATTGGATTCCAGAATATCGGAAACGATTCGGATGGTATAGGGGAAGCTATCCTCATCGGGAAGCACATTTTTCAAAGCCCGTTCGGCCAAATTCCCGTGGCCGATTTCCCGGCGGCTGGGTCCCCGGAAGGGCTTCACCTCGCCCACGCTGAACCCTGGAAAGTTGTAGTGCAACATGTAACTCTTGCTGGACTCTCCCTCCAGGGATTCAATGATCTGCTCATCGATTTTGGTCCCCAGGGTGGTCGTTGCCAGACTCTGGGTTTGTCCGCGTGTAAACAGGGCCGATCCATGGGCCCGGGGCAGAATGCCCACCTCGCAATTGACCGGTCGAATATCGTCGGGGCCCCGTCCATCCAGTCGCCGGTTTTTCTGAATGACCATACCGCGCACTTCACGCTTCTCGATTTCTTCCAGCAACTCCTTAATAAAACCGTGGTGGTCCTCGTAGGCTTCGCCCAAGGTTTCCAGCACTTCGTCGCGAATGGCCGACAGGCGATCCCGACGGGCCTGCTTTTCGGTAATCCAAATCGCTTCCCTGATCTTCTCCAGGGCCAGCTCTTCCACCCTCGCCGGCAGCTCTTCGGGAATTTCGGGCTCCGGAATCTCCATTTTCGGACGGCCCACCTCAGCAATCAACTCCTGTTGCAATTCAATAATCTCCCGAATATACCTATGCCCAAACTTGATGGCCTCCAGCATCTCCGCTTCGGAAATTTCCTGGGACTCCCCTTCCACCATGGTGATGGAATCGTACGACCCCGCAATGACCAGTTCCAGGGGACTCTCTTCCAGCTGGGAGAATGTGGGATTGATGACAAACTCTCCTCCCACTTTGCCCACCCGCACAGAAGCGATCGGTTTTTCGAAAGGTATATCGGAGATGCACAGCGCTGCGGATGCCCCAATACCCCCCAGGACATCGGCATCGTTCTCCTGATCGCTGGAGAGGACAAACACCACCACCTGAGTATCGTTTTTAAAATTTTTGGGGAAAAGGGGGCGGATCGGCCGATCGATCAGACGGGCACTCAAAATTTCTTTTTCACTGGGGCGACCTTCCCGTTTAAAAAAGCCTCCGGGAATTCGGCCGGCGGCATAGGCTCTTTCCTGATACTCTACGGTGAGGGGAAAGAAATCAATGTCCTCTCGGGGTTCTTTACTGCAAGTGGCGGTTGCCAGAACCATGGTGTCGGCATAGCGCACCAGTACCGCCCCGTTGGCCTGCTTAGCCACCCGACCGGTTTCGATGGATAATATCCGGCCGCCGATTTCTCGTTCTTTCTTAACAATCATTTCTCTCTTAACCTTTTTATCTTCTTAATCCAAGTGTGTTGATCACGGCACGGTAACGTTCGATATCTTTCCGGGCCAGATAATTTAACAGGCGTCGTCGTTGTCCGACCAGTTTCAGCAAACCACGACGGGAATGGTGATCTTTCCGATGCGTCTTCAGGTGCTCGGTCAACTGAAGAATGCGATGGGTCAACAAAGCGATCTGGACTTCGGTACGCCCGGAATCTTTAGGATCGGCTCCAAACTTTTTGATGATCTCCAACTTCTCTTCTTTGGTTAAAGCCATACATGCGCCTCCAACATTATATTTTCTCACAAATTTCTCGATCCTTTCGCAATTGGGTTTTCAGTTCTTCGATGGTGTTAAATTTTCGTTCGGGACGAATGAACTTTTTAAACAAAACGGTCACCACTTTTCCATATATCAAACTTTGAAAATTAAATATGTGAACTTCCGAAGTCAAGGCCTCAATATTATTAAAGGTGGGACGAAATCCAACGTTCATCATTCCTTTGTAGCAACGATGATCCAGCCATACGTCGACTGCATAGACCCCTCGGGCGGGGAGGATTTTATGCCGGTTCAGGGGCTCCAAATTGGCGGTAGGAAACCCCATGCTCTTACCCCGCCCCTGGCCTTCCACAATTCGTCCCTTTAAACTGTAACAACGCCCCAGAAAGCCGGCTGCCTTCTCCACCTTCCCTTCTTGTAACATCTGCCGGATCAGGGAACTGCTGACGATTTCTCCCTCTACCTGAATCGGCCCCACCCGCTCGACGGCAAATCCCAATCGCTTTCCTAAATCGATTAAACGTTCGAACGTTCCCTCCCGATTCCGACCAAAATGATGATCGTAACCGATGACCATGTCTCGAATCCGCAACCGCTTAAACAGGATTTCCCGCACAAAACTCTCGTAATCCAGACGGGCAAATTCCCGGGTAAAGGGGATGACCAATACTTGATCGACCTGCAAGCGTTCGAACTGTTCCAGCTTTTCTTCCAGATCGGTGATAAGGTGAACGTCACCCCCTCCCAGCACGATCTTGGGATGGGGCTCGAAGGTGACGATGATACTCCCCCTCCGATGAGCACGCGCCAGAGCCTTCAATCGCCGGATCAGTTGTTGGTGGCCCAGGTGCACCCCATCGAACGATCCGACGGTGGCGCTGGACTCCCCCTCCAGATGCACATTCCGCCAATCTCGATAGACCCTCATACTCCACCATCGTCCGTTCGTTTCGATTGCGTCTCCACGTCCTGAATGGAGAGCGCCTCTTCCAGGCGGTATTGCCCAATTCGCGTGCGAATCAACGATCGGACATAGCCCACCGTTCCCAGTTCACCGGCAATGTCCCTGGCCAGGGTGCGAATATAGGTTCCCCGACTACATACGACCCGGATTTCCAACCAGTCCCTGCCCCAATCCAGCAGTTCGATTTCGTGAATATGAACGGTTTTGAACAGACGGGGAATGTCTTTTCCCTTACGGGCCAGTGAATACAACCGTTTTCCTTGATATTTGGCGGCGGAGTAGGCCGGTATTTCCTGCTTCAGCTCGCCGATAAACCGCCGTAATACGGCCTGCAGGCGGACTTCGTCCATTGCGGGTATCGGCGCCTCTTTGACGACCGGCCCTTCGGGATCCAGGGTACTGGTTTCCCGTCCCAGTTGAATTTCGGCCACATATTCCTTAGGGAGTTCCATCAACTGGGCTACCTTTTTGGTTGCCCGTCCTAAGCAAACCAGCAACACCCCTTCGGCAAAGGGATCCAGGGTACCGGCATGTCCCACTTTTTTGACCCGGGTGACCCGGCGGATTTTTTTCACTACATCAAAGGAAGTCCAGTGGGCTGGTTTATTCACGACCAGAATTTTACCGGAATCATTTGCTGCCGCTGTCGTCTTCATTCTGTTCTTTTTTGATCTGTTTCAACAGGTTTTCAATGCGCTGGGCGTATTCGAAGGTATCGTCGATGAAAAAACGCAATTCGGGGATGAAACGCACCTTTAAATGCGGGGCCATTTCACTGCGGATGAAATTTCGGGCCCGATTCAGCACTTCCAGGGATTTATCGGCGGCCTCCCGGTCGCCCAGGGTGGTGAAATAAATCGAGGCGATTCGCAGGTCTCCACTGATTTTCACATGGGTGATGGTAATGAATCCTTTATGGGGATCCTTGATTTTACGATCAATTATGACACTGACCAGCTTTTTGATCTGATCGGCCAGTTTTCTCTGTCGGATGGTTTCGATCGCCATAGGGGCTCCTTAAATAAACTCCAGCGAATGATCCACGATTTGCGCCAGGCCGTTGTTATCAATCAATTTGAAGATGGCGTTCATATTTTTTTCCACATATCGGAAATCGTTGCCAATTTGGACAATACCCAACCGTGCTCGTTGCCACTTGTCCACAAAATCCACTTCCGCAATGGAAACGTTGTATTTATGCCCAATGCGATCCTTAATTCCCCGGATGATCATACGTTTCTCCTTTAAGGAGCCCGCCCCGGGCAAATATAAATCGATCGTTAACACCCCGATGACCATACGGCATCAATTGGTTTTGCTCACCTGATCCAGCGTTCGCGCTTCTTTCACAATTTCGTAGGCCTCGATGATGTCGCCCACTTTCACATCGTTAAAATTCTCCAGCATTAAACCGCATTCGTATCCGGCCTGGACCTCCCGAACATCCTCTTTGAACCGTTTCAAGGAGGCCAATTTTCCATCGTACACTTCCACGTCGTTGCGGAGCAAACGAACATTGCTGTTGCGGGTGATTTTTCCATTCAGCACGTAACATCCGGCCACCGTTCCCAGCCGAGAGATTTTGAACGTTTCACGGACTTCGGCGGTGCCCAGAAGCACCTCTTTTTCTTCGGGCTCCAGCATCCCCTCCAGCGCCTGTCTCACATCCTCGATGGCATCGTAGATGACCTTATAGAGACGAATGTCCACGTGTTCCTGTTCGGCCAGTTCTTTGGCCTTCGGCGTCGGCCGGACGTGGAATCCGATGATAATGGCGTTGGAAGCGGCCGCCAGCAGGACGTCCGATTCGGAGATGGGCCCCACGGCTCGGCGGATGACCTCCACAGCCACTTCTTCTTGAGAAAGCTGCAACAGGGCGTCCGCCAGGGCCTGGGCCGAACCGTCCACATCGGCCTTGACCATGATGTTCAATTTTTTGGCGGTGCCTTCGCGAATCTGGCGGGAAAATTCATCCAGCGTCATGGTGCGGGTACTGCGGAAATCTTGTTCCCGTTTAAGCTGCCGACGCCGTTGGGCGATTGCTTTCACTTCCTTTTCGTCTTGCATGACCACAAAGCGATCGCCGGCTTCGGGAACCCCATCGAGGCCCAGCACCTGTACGGGAGTCGAGGGACCGGCCGATGTCACCCGCTGGCCGCGTTCATTCAACAGGCCACGCACCCGTCCCCAATGTTGCCCCACCACAAAATAATCGCCCACTTGCAAGGTGCCTTCCTGGACCAACACCGTAGCCACCGGCCCCTTGCCTTTATCCAGCTTGGCTTCCAAAACCACACCCCGGGCCCTCTTGTTGGGATTGGCCTTGAGTTCCAACAGTTCGGCTTCTAAAAGAATTTTCTCCAACAGGTCACCGATTCCTTGACCGGTCTTCGCCGATACTTCCACCACCTGATAAGTCCCTCCCCAGTCTTCCACCAGGATGTTGCGCTCGGCCAGTTGTTTGCGAATCGCCTGGGGATCGGCATTGGGTTTATCGACTTTATTGATGGCGATCACGATGGGCACCCCGGCGGCACGGGCATGGTCGATGGCTTCTTCCGTCTGGGGCATGACCCGATCATCGGCGGCAATCACCAGCACGACAATATCGGTGACCTGTGCCCCCCGGGCCCGCATGGCGGTAAAAGCCTCGTGCCCCGGTGTATCCAGAAAGGTGATTTTGCGCCCATCTTCCAACGCCACTTCATAGGCACCGATGTGCTGGGTAATCCCACCGGCCTCGCCGGCCACTACGTTGGTCTTCCGAATATAATCCAGCAACGAGGTCTTCCCATGATCCACATGGCCCATAATGGTGACCACCGGAGGCCGGGGCTTCAGGTCCTCGGGACGGTCCGTTTCGGATTCCTCTTCCAGAATTTCGGAGGCGAATTCTTCCTCTTCCTCAACAGTATAGCCAAATTCTTCGGCCAGCAGCTTGATGGTGTCCATATCCAGACGTTGATTGATGGTCACGATCAGTCCCAGATCCAGACATTTGCGGATAATCTCGGAAGCGGGCAGATCCATCAGGTTGGCCAGATCCTGAGTGGTGATAAATTCGCTCACCCTGATCACATTCGCTTCGACCTCTTCCTCATCCTTTTCCTTCACCTTTTTGCGTTTTTTACGGCCGGTTCCGGCATCGCGCAATTCCGCCAGGGTTTTTCGCAGTGTCGCTTCCACTTCCTTCTGATCCACTTCCTTTTTCTTCTTGCCGCGTTTTTTACGCCCTTCCTTTACCGGTTTAACAACCTCTTCTCCCTCCTCTTCTTCTTCGATGGCCCGCAAATCCCGTTTAAATTTTTTACCTTCCTTACGAATCATCTCGAAGGCCTTACGCCGCCGGGCTTCCCGTTCGTCCTCCAGTTCTTTTTTGGTCTTCTTCTTGGTCTTCTTCCGTTCCTTCTTCTTTTCTTCCGCAGGGGGCTCTTCTACCGCTTCGGGTGTCGGCTTCTGTTCGGCCAGCTCTTCGGCCACGGCCTTTTCAATCAATCCCAGGGGACGCGCCTTTTTCCCCTGTTCTCGAATCTGTTTCAGAATGCGTTTTTGCCGTTCCCTTTTTTCCCGTTCCTCCTCCTCCAGCCGTTTCAGGTATTCTTTGGCCATGGGATGATCCACAATATCGCCCACCTGAGGTTGTTTTTCTTCGGTGCCCTCCACCTGGGATGCGGCATCGGCGCCTTCAGGCGTTTCAGGGGGTGGGATTTCGGCCCCCTCCCGGGGGGGGTGTACGACCTCTTCTTGGGGAGGGGCCGCTTCGGTCAGTTCTTCCTTAACCGTTTCCGCCGGAGGGGGCGTTGCTTCGTCTTCGGCGGGGGGCACGGCTTCAGCCACGGCGGCTGCCTCTTCAGAAACCTCTTCCGCCGCCTTTTCCGGGGTTTCCGTCTGGGCCGGGGTTGCGCCCACAGGCTCTTTTTTCTCTGTTTCGGCGGCAACGACTTCGGCCGCCTTCTGTTCCTCCAGCCGTTTCTCGATACGCCGTTTATGCAGCCGTTCGGCTTCCTTCTTCTCGTGGGCAAAACGTTGCAAAATCTCGTCGTACACCTCATCCGTAATGATCATGTTCAGGCCTTTGACGGTATAACCCTTCTTTTCCAGAAATTCCTTGATGGTTCCGGAAGATACATTCAGTTCTTTTGCAACCTGAAACAGTTTTCGTTTTTTATTGGTGGACACTGCCATTGAAACCCCTACTTTAAATGTTTTAGAAATCCTTTTGCCATCTCCCCGCGGCGCATTCCCATGATTTTGAATGGTTCAATACCCAGCCGCCTACGCCAGGGGGGATCTTGTTCCAGTTCGAATACCGGCACCCGCCGGCGCTCTGCAAGGTAACGAATTTTTTTTGCCGAATCTGCCGAAATTTCTTCGCTGAGCAAGACAAAAGCAATCTTATTTTTTAACAAGTTTCTTTTCACGGCTTCAAAACCCAGTTCCACGGAGCGGGCCCGGATGGCCAGACCCATCATCCCGATCAATTTTTCGTCCAGACGGATCGTTTTCTTGCCTGTCCGGTCCATGTTAAATGTTCAACTGCTGAAGAATCTTTTGGGCCGTTTTCTGTCCGATACCCGGGATCTCCAGCAGGCCCTGCAGCCCCAGCCCCTTGACTTCTTCGGCGGTCTTGATACCGGCCTCTTTCAATTTTTCCACGATTTTGGGGCTCAGGCCGGGGATTTCTTCCACCGCCATCTCCGATTCGACTTCGGCGGTTTTTTCGTAATATTCGGATTCTTTGATCAGCTCGATCTGGAAGCCGGTCAGCTCTTCGGCCAGTTCCAGATTCACTTCTCCGCGCCCCATGGCAATGCCCATGTCTTTATCGGGGATGATGGCCACCGCCATTTTCTGATCCCTTTCCACCAACACCCGCAGGGGCTTGGCCGGGGTTAAGGCTCGGGCGATATACACCTCCGGTTCCGAGGAGTAGGCGATCACATCGATTTTTTCGCCGTTCAGCTCACGCACCACAGATTGAATGCGCACACCCCGCATGCCCACACAGGCTCCCACGGGATCGATCCGCTTGTCCATGGATTCCACGGCAATTTTGGTGCGCTCCCCGGGACGCCGGGCCACCGCCTTGACCTCCACAATCCCGTCAAAAATTTCGGGCACCTCGATTTCGAACAGACGAATCAGGAACCGCTTGTCGGCCCGGCTGACAATGATCTCGGGTCGGCTGCCCTGACGCCGACGCCGCGGCCGATCGAAATCCTCCTCCTCTTCGACCAGGACCTCCGGTTTCAACACCTCCTTAATCAAAGCGCGCACGCTTTCTCCACGACGCAACTTCTCCCCGGGAATACATTCCTTCCGGGGCATGAACATTTCCGTACGATCCACATTGATGAAATAGCCCGCCCGGGTTTCCTGGTGCACATCGCCGATAATGATTTCCCCCACCCGGGAACTGTACTCATCATAAATCTTGCGTTTCTCGTATTCCCGAATCCGTTGCAACAGGGACTGTTTGGCAATATTGATCAGCCGGCGCCCGAAATCTTCCGGATTGACCAGCTCCGCCAGAATTTCCCCCTCCTCTACATCCGGATCCATCCTTCGGGCCTCCTCCAAAGAAATTTCCCGGCGGGGATCGGTAACTTCCTTGACCACCTCTTTTTCGACGTATAACTCCACATCCCCACGATCAATGTTCACAATCACATCGAATTCAGCCTCTTCGCCATATTTCCGCTTCATCAGGGTCACAAATATATCTTCCAAAATGTCGCGCAAATCCTCTTTGTTGATTCGTTTTTCCTTGGCAATTTCGCCAGCCGCAATGATGATTTGGCTCTTCATAAATCTTGTTCACCTCCAATCAACGGTTTACCATTTTATTTTCACCTTTGCCAATTCTATGGCGGACAGAGGAACGGTCACTTCCTGTGTCTTCAGTCTCAACACAATGGCTTCTCCCTGCACCCGAATCAATTCCCCGGTCACCTCCTTACGCAGGTCGGCCTCCTGATACCGCACCTGCAACAGGCGCCCGATGTTTTTTCGAAATTGCCAGGGATGGGTCAAGGGTCGATGCACCCCCGGCGAAGAGACCTCCAGCCGATAGGAAGCTGGAATAACATCATGGAGATCCAGGATATCGCTGATTTCCTGCGTTAATCGGGTGATTTCGGCCAGAGTAATACCCTTTTCCGTGTCCGCATATACACACAGCACCCGACGGTTTCCGCTTCCGCGCAACTCCAGATCGACCAGATGATAAAATTTTTCGTCGAACAGGGGACCAATAAGCTCGCGAACCTTTTCTAAAATCGCTTCTTTATCCGCCATTGGACCTCTTGTAAAATGCCTATAATAAAAAAGTGGGTTTATCACCCACTTTCCAACTATCAAATTTAACCGCGTGCGAATGTAAATGCAAGTATTTTACTATAAATACAACGCTCGGTTCCGGGGGAGGGATTTCAATCCAGTATCAATCCCGCCAGAAGAGGCACCATTATTTCGTGGTGCCCCACAAAATAATATCCCTTGCCGCCCCCCAATGTGGGACGTTGCATTACATTGACCGTAGGGCGGTAGTGTCGGATCATGTCAAACACCGCGGTGTAAAAATCGTAAGCCGGATATTTTAGATTACGCACCACGGTAAGGGCTTTCAAAAAAACTTCCGGTAAGATCACCGCCGATCCCGCGTTGACCACAATGCTCCCTTTCTTCAAGCGGGTGAGGGAATAGGAAAACAATTGAAAGTCCAGCAGCGCCTTTTCTCCAAAGGCCGCTCCATCCAGATTGGGATGCTGATGGACAATCTCGGTGCCTAAGGCCGGATGAACGGACACCGGCACCCCCTGTTCCACACAGGTGGCCAGAATGCTGAGGTGGAGGTTAGGGGCGTTTTCCCGAATCAAGCGTTCCCCGATCACTTCGCCGTACCCTTTGTTATTGCCCTTATTCGCCGCCAGGGTCTGATTGATGAATTCGGCCGTTTCCCGCGCCATCCCGAAACTGCCGTCCTGCAAGGCGGCCGCCACATCTTCGCTGGTAACTCCCCACATGGCCACCTCCACATCGTGAATCACGCCGGCACCGTTCATGGCCAGGTGCCGAATGCCGTGCCGGCGAATCAATTCGTTGATAACGGGACTCAACCCCACCTTGATCACATGGGCCCCCATCATCCACAAAATCATGCTGCCCTCCCGAAGCGCTTCCCGATAACGCCCCACAAACTCTTTAAAATCTTTAGCCACCAGAATGTCGGGTAAAAACTGGAGAAATTCCTCCAGGGTAGTCCGCCGACCGGGTACCCGCCCGAATTCCGACACTTTGACTTTACTCAACCGCTCCTGAATACGATAGGTCCGGACGCCATCAAACGAAAGTTTGGGATAACGGCTCATGGTTGGTCCTTTAGTTAATTTGAGACTTCAATGGTAAAGGGACACCCTCGATGTGAACCAATTCCGTGGTGATGGATCCAATCAACACTTTCGATTTCATGAGCACCGGAAGCTTGCGCTCGTCATCGGTCAACCAGACCCACAACTTGCCCTTCTGCTTGAAAATGGCCTCCCCTTTTAAACGGGGTTGTACTTTAATGCAATCAAAGGTTCCCGCCTTCACCTTAATCCGCTCCTTTTTCTGAATGATCACCTTCAGATCGTATACTTTACGGTTGTCGTGATTGTTCATGATCACCGGAACGCCTACTTCCAGGTCCTGGGTGCGCACGTAGTAAAAGGCGGCCAGGACATCCAGTACATACTCGGGAATGGGGATCACAAATTCTTCCTGATTTTTAATGCGCAACGGCTCGTCGCTATGGTAGCGGATCATTTTTACGTGAGCCTTTCCAAACAGCTGGTCGTAGTTGACAAAGAGGTCGAATTTATAACCGCCTTCGCGGAGTTTTTTGGTAAATTGCCAGGAAAAGATACCCCGGGCATCGATAATGCTTTCCACCTCGTCGCGGACTTTAAACACCAGATCAAAGGTTCTGGTGGAACGCGCGGTGGAAACGATCCGATAGGAAGGGAAACTATCGTTGACCACAATTTTTTCCCGGACCTCCATGGTGGCATAGCCTGCCTTAATAAAACCATATCGGACAACGAATGTTAACTTTTCGCCCACATCAAAAGCATGATTGGGGACCACTCGATCCAGCTTCCGAGGAAACGCTTCCCTGGAATCCAGACGGCTTTCTTCCGCCAGGGTATCGGCCAGGGCCGATAGTGGGATCCATGCTTCCCCTCGGGTGGATTCCCGGGGTAAGAACAGTGTCACCAGCAATACGAAAATCGAGCCACCCATCAGCATCATCCGTAGCCCCATGGACGCTTCCTTATGTTATGATCGCGGTTCAATCCTTTCCGGCCGATGTTTCACGGCGTCTTCGACCCGTGGAATTTATAAAATTAGAAGGGCGAATCCACCTATTTTCACGAATAGTGATCGGGGCAAGGGTTACCCTCACCGGATCGGGAAACCCGGAAGGGAAACAAGGGAGGGTTATTCGGGGGACAAGGAAAGTGATCCAGGTAGGCGGTGCCTGGATTTTCCCATCCGGTCAGGCGTTTCAGGCGTCCAGAATCTGACTTTTGAGTTGCAGCACGGTGCTTTTCAGAATGGGATTGTGGCCGATCTCTTTCTGAATTTTCTTATGGCTGTGCAGAACCGTTGTGTGGTTGCGATTGCCAAACTGATATCCGATGCGGATTAAAGACTCTCCCGTGATTTCGCGTGCCAGATAGATGGCAATTTGTCTGGCCAGTTGAATTTCCCGCTTTCGGGAGGAACCAATGAGGACATCCACCGGGAGATTGAAATAATCGGCCACGACTTGTTGAATGAGCTCAATATCAATCCGTTTTTTCCGCATGCCCAGTCCATTCAATCCCTGCCATTGAGGATAAATTTGGGCCACAATAAACTTGGCCTGATCGAGATCCAACGGTTTACCGATCAAAGAGATTTGGGCGATAATGCGAATCATGGCCGCATTAAGCAGATGCATGTCTGTCGTAAGATTTTCGACCAGGAAATCGACGATTTCCGGGGCGAGTTTCAGGCCATTCTGTTCCAGTTGAAAATCGATCACCTTCCGGCGGGATTCCACCGAGGGGTGGATCAAATCGACGATCAGTCCTTTCTGAAAGAAAGAGATCAGCCGGGGATTGAAATTGATCAGGTTGGCCGGGGGGACATTTACGGTCAGCACAATCTGACGCCGCTTTTTTTCCAGCTCCATCAGGATGTAGAGGAGGCCTTCCTGGGATTTCGGCTTGTTGGATAAAATCTGAATATCATCCATTAAAAATAAATCTGCGGAAGTCAGTTTCTTCTTAAAATTATTGATATCAGCATGTTGCAGGGCGTATACGTATTCATTGAGAAATTTTTCGGCATTAATATACAAAATTCGGGAACGGGGTCGGCGCTCCTGGACATGATTACCGATGGCGTGGAGCAGGTGGCTCTTTCCGGTTCCCACCTCGCCATAAATCACCAGGGGGTTAAATTTGACCCGGGTGGTATGATTGGCCACATACTCGGCCGATTTCAGGGCCAGTTCGTTATCGTTGTTGACGAAAAAATTGCTTAGTCGGCAATGAGTATCCAGTTCACAATCTTCACTGGAGAAGCCGTCCGGTTGGACGGGGCCGCGCTCCTCCGGTTCTTCTTCGACTTCATCCAGGGGTTCCTTGTCCCGATGCGAGGGAGCAATCAGAAATTCAAGGCGGGTCCTTAAACCAAACACCTTGCGGACGGTGGATTCCAACAGATGGCCGTAATGGGTATCGATCCACTCGAAAAAGAACCGGGAGGGCACCCGCAGGATCAGCGTATCGTCCACAAATGAGACGGGTATGATGGGCAGGAACCAGGTTTGCAGGGTTTGAAGAGACACCTCATTTTTAATCGCTTCCAGGCACCGCTTCCACTGCGTTTGAACCGAAGCATCCGAAGGCGGAAACGCTTCCGAAATCGCATTAGCATTGTGTATACTCATAATACGTATGCCACCAAAAAATTGTCTATACCATCATCTCATGTTTTTTTCTGGGTTAAAATGAATCAAATATTCAATTCAGAGTCATCGCCTCGAGCTGCCCAATTATATAAAAGTCCCCCCAAAAAAATCAAACGAGTTGAGAAAAAAATTTTAAAAAAATTAGTTTCACGTTAAACACATTTTCCAGACCAATATTTTACTATGACTTAAGAAGTTTACCCAATTTCCGGGCATAATTTTTTCAATTCATTTGATTTTAAAAGCGGGATTTTTTAAAATTGTAAGCTTTAAGCTAATGATGCAATCAGCAAAGGAGTGGTCTATGGCCAAGGTCTGTGAAATTTGCGGGAAAAAGCCGATGTTCGGCAACCGTGTCAGTCACGCCAACAATCGTACCCGGCGGCGCTTTAACCCCAATTTGCAGAAAGTCCGGGCAATAATTCAGGGCCAAACCCGGCGGGTCACCGTTTGCACCCGCTGCATTCAGGCCGGTAAAGTGCTCAAAGCCGTCCGATAGTTCCGGCTCAACCATCAGCGCTTTTCCTTCCCCAATGGCTCTGCAACATTGGGGATTTTTTATTGCCCAAGCCTGTGAAAAGACTTTTTCCTCCCTCCTCCGCGCGGCAGGGAAGTCCCCCCCTCCGGAGACCCGCCCTTGCAATTAATTAAACTCCTCGTTATAAAACGAAGGATGCAGGTAATAGTCTCCAAATCCGGTGCGATCGATAAATAAAAAGACTTTCCGCAACTGGTAATATCGCCATATTTCGTAGGGATAGCTATCGATTTCAAAGGGGTGACGTTCGATGTCATCGGGTTCCCCGAATTTAATAAAGATGCGCCCACGATCGGTCAACCAGCCGGCCTGCGTCATGGTCGAAAAATTCTGGTTGGCAAAGTTCACCCGCCGGTAATATTCATCCATCAGCTCGTTCTTTTCGGTCTCCGGATTGGGGTCCATCTCTTCCCAAAAGCGCTCGAAAAAAACTTTCTTTTCCCGGTAGGTCCGCTTCAATACGCGACGAATGGAATCTTCCTCGAAAATATAGACCAGCTGTTCAATCGCCATATCCAGATCCCGGGGGGATTGGGGTGTAACCGTCCAGAAAAACGAGAAAATTTGGTTTAACTGAAATTTCTTATCCCCCCTTACAGCCTCCAAGTATAAAGAATATTTGTTCCGATCAAACTGGTAGCGGTTTAGCCGAATAAAATGTTCCTGAAAGGGGGGTTCACCGAATACCAGGTACTGATTGCGTAAATCCAGGCGCCCTTCTTCGTCGTATACCCGGTAATCGATCCGCAAAGTGTCTTGCGGATTTTCCACAAAGGTGTTGAAGAAGAAGTAGATATCCTTTTCGTCCCCGGAGTAGTTGCGCGTCAGATTGGGTTCGTAACCGACGATGCGCCCTGTGCTGTCCCGAACGACCCTGTTTAAAAACAGAACATTGCTTATCATAAACTGATATTTTCGATAATCGGGCATTTTAAAATGAATTTTCCGGTTAACCTGCTTATTGGTGTTTTTATCCAATACCGTGATCACGGCCTCATATTCCCCGCTTTCAATGGGTATGTCGATGGTAAAAGTATTCATGGTGGTCCGGGAATTGGTTTCCTCAAAGGAGCCCACCCAGAGCCGTTTCTGTATCGAGCGGTTGAAAAACACCTCTTTGCCGGCATCCATCACATAAACTTCCAGTTGAATTTCCGCCGTGTATCCGGTATCCGCCTGGATAAAGGTGATGTCGTCGTTCACCATCTGAATGAACACCCGAACCAGCGTTTGCTGACCGTCGGTGGTAAAGGTGGGAAAGACTTCGGCACTAAAATAGGGCAATCCGATACCGCTCAGCTGGGGCGTGGCCATATATTGTGCGTGGGCCGTCGGGATTCCAAACCGGACAATGCAGAGCAAGAAAATGGCCCAACGAAACCTCATGGTCCCTAACCCCCTTGCACCCGTCCATACAATTCGTATTCCGAGGCATCCACCACCCGGACCGACCGAATTTGTCCTGGCAGGAGGTCGTCCGGGATGTCCTCCAGGATGACCTCGTTATCGATCTCCGGGGAGTCCCCCGGGGTTCGTCCAAAAGCAATTCGCTGCGTGGCATCGGTTTCATCGATCATGACGGTCACTTTCCGTCCCATCCATTCCCTGTTTTTTCTAAGGGAAATCTCCCGCTGAAGTTCCATAATTTCCCGATAGCGGGCTTCTTTTCGCTCTTCCGGCAAATCCTCCATGGCATAAGCAGCCGTATGGTCTTCGTGGGAATAGGTGAAAACGCCCAGTCGCTCAAATTGCATCTCCTGAACAAAGTCCTTCAATGCCTGAAAATCGGCTTCGGTTTCTCCGGGATGGCCCACAATGAGGGTGGTCCGCAATGTCACCCCGGGAATACGCCGGCGCACTTGAGAAAAAATCGCTCGAATGCGGCCGGCACTCCCCCCCCGGCGCATAATCCGCAACATCCGATCGGTTATATGCTGCACAGGCATGTCCAGATAAGGCACGATCCGACCGCTGTGGGCCATTTGATCGATCAACGCCTCCTGTACGGTGGTGGGATATAAATAGTGAAGGCGTATCCACTCCACGCCCGGAATCTGTTCCAGCGCTTTGAGCAGATCCACAATCCTCTGTTCTTTGTATAAATCCATGCCATAAAAGGAGGTGTCCTGGGCAACCAGAATAATCTCCTTAACGCCTTGCTCGGCCAGCATCCGTGCTTCGGACACGATCTGAGATATGGGACGGCTGCGATAGCGTCCCCGAATCCGGGGAATGGCGCAAAAGGAACAGGTATGGTTGCATCCCTCGGATATTTTCAAATATGCATAATGGCCCCGGGTGGTCAGGTAACGCCGTTCAAACAGATGTTCCGGGGTCAACTCATGAGCCACATTCAAAAATTTAAGAATATTCTGGTAATCCTCGGTACCAAAAAACGCATCAACCGCCGGCAATTCTTTCCGCAACTCTCCGGCATATCGCTGAACCAAACAGCCGCACACCACGATCTTTTTCGAGGGATCCTCCTGCTTTAATCGTTCGGCCTCTAAGATGGCATCCACCGATTCCTGTTTGGCCAGATGGATGAAACCGCAGGTATTGATAATGAGGACATCGGCCTCTTCGGGGTCGTCGACCAGCCGGGCCTTATGGGCCTTCAATTGACCCAACAAGATTTCCGAATCGTACACATTCTTGGAACAACCCAGGGTAGTGACATGAATGCGGGGGGGGCTTTTGGTTTTTCCGGTTCCTGTGCTCATCGGTTTAACGATTCTCCGAAACGGTTTGGTCTTCAAACAATCCCTCCACAAACGTCTGGGGATGGAAGACCTCCAGGTCTTCCATCTGCTCGCCCAGTCCCACATATTTAATGGGAATCCCCAACTGATGGGCAATGCCAATGACGCTCCCCCCTTTTGCCGTACCATCCAGTTTGGTAAGAACGATCCCGGTAACGCCCACGGCCTCCACAAAATTACGGGCCTGATTGAGTGCGTTTTGTCCCACCGTGCCATCCAGCACCAACAGGACTTCGTGGGGGGCCTGGGGCAGCACCTTTTGAATCACCCGTTTGATTTTCTTCAATTCTTCCATCAGATTGACTTTGGTGTGCAACCTTCCGGCGGTATCCAGAATGGCTACATCCATGCCCCGGGCCACGGCGGCCTGGACGGTATCGTAGGCCACGGCTCCCGGGTCCGATCCGCTGTGATGTTTAATCACATCGGCACCCAGACGCTCCGCCCAGACGCCCAATTGTTCGATTGCCGCCGCCCGAAAAGTATCCGCCGCTCCAAGCAAAACCTTCTTGCCCCGCTGTTGATATCGATAGGTCAACTTGGCGATGGAAGTGGTTTTGCCCGTACCGTTGACGCCCACAACAAGAATCACAAAGGGTTTTTCCGGAAGTTGTTCTTCCCAAACTTTCATGGGCGGAAAAAACCGAACGATTTCCGCTTTTAGAAGGCGAAGCAATTGCCGCGGGTCTTCACACCGTTCTTTTCTGACCCTTTGTTGCACCCGTTCCAGGAGGGTTAACGTGGTATCGAACCCGACATCTCCGGTGATGAGAATCTCCTCAATCTCTTCCAGCAACTCATCGTCAATGCGGGTCCGCGTCGCAATGATCTGGGAGAGGCGGTCAAACACCTGGCTTTTGGTGCGTGCAAGGCCCTGTCGCAATTTATGGAAAAACGCCGCCATGCTGCTTTACTCCTTTCTCGCGAATATGTTCTCTACTCATCCCCGTTTCTTCAACTCATAAATATACACCCAAAGCTTCCTTTAATCCACCTCTGACGTAGATCGTCGGAAGATCAAATGGCCCACCAACACACTGAGGATGACCACAAAAACGGCGGCAATAAACACTTCCGCCGATAGAATCCGCTGACGGTATCCCAGCCAGAGGATGATCAAGGTCAGTTCCCCCCTGGGAAAAGTCCCCAGCACCAGGAACAAAAGGTGCTGTTTCCGATACCGGACGTAAGCCCCGAAAGCAATCGCCAGCACAATAAGGGCCGCCATCAGGAGGTTAAAGTCCTTCCACACGTGATAGGAGTGTTGAAAGGCCGTCACGGCGGTGCGCCCCATATCGGTAAACGGAATCAGGAAAAAAAAGGAACCCATCTGCAACAACCGTTGCCGCTGAAATTTTTCCACCGAAGGGATCATACTCTTTAAAAACAACCCGGCCCAGAAACCGATAAACATGAGGGATAACCCCGTGTTATAGGCCAGATTGAGGGAGATAAAAAAGATGCCCATGGCCAGAAATAAAAGGCTGTTGGTAGCCGGTTGGGAACGCCGAGACAGATAAAAGGAGAAGCGACGCCGCAGGAAAATGGGGAGCGAAAACAGCAGAAACAACAGCAGGTAGATCAGATCCAGTATGGTAAAACTTCGGTGCAGATTTTGTTTAATGGTGTCGATGGCCGCCATGGCAATAATGGCAACAATGTCCAGGGAGAGGGCGATTTGCAGCAAATTGGTGGTCTGTTTTTTTAATATTCCGCTCTCCGAAAGATAGCTCCGGGCCACCGCCCCGATGTTAATACTAAGAAAAGCGGTGGTTAAAAAAAGGGCGGCCCACCAGTCGTGGTCGGTAATAACGAAAAACGACGCCGTGCCGAAAATCAGTATTGTCAGGGCGGCCAGAACCGTGCTAAACGTCAGATTGTCCCCCTCCACCCAGCGAAAAAATCGGGGATCGAAATTCAGCCCGATGAGAATTAAAAACACCAGGACCCCAATGTGGTTGGCAAACAGCAGGAACACATTGTTGTCGTTAAACACCCGGTTCAATACCTGGGGATAATCGGATAATAGCACCAGCAGAGACCCGAACAGGGCTCCGGTAATCAGATAGGCCAAAAAATCGGGCAATCGCAATCTTCGGATTAAAGCCAGGGTAAAAGCACTGAGTGCATAGACAAACGCCAGGTAAACAAAAAACTGCCCAACCAGTTCTTTCATATTCCCCCTTCACTGTCCTTTAAAATTCGGATAATCAAAACGAAATCGCTTTCGGTAATAAAAGCGGGTAAAGTAAAAACCGACCAATGCGATCAGGAAAAACATCGGAAACTTCAGAGAAACCAGCAGCACAAAGAAAAATATACCCATCTTCACCGTTACAATAGCCCGGCTGATCGCGGGGAAGAGCGTAAGATACAGGGCAAACGGTAAAGTACCGAGTGCGATCAGTACGATGAGATCGTCCCGGAGCAAAATGCCACCTATCAGCGCCAAAGCAATAAAAGCGGTGCTCAAATAAACGGTTGTGCGGAAACCATAACGGACCGGAAAGGTGATTTTTCTGGCGGCGGCATCTCCTTCGCGATCGGGCAGGGTGGTCAGGAAATACAAGCCGGTGTTGAAGGCCAGATAGTTCAGAGAGAACAGCAAAAATTCGACGCTCACAGGGCGATGCAATTGCCACCCCAGGGCAAAAGCCAACCATCCCATTCCCATATTTGCCCAAAGTCCCCATAAAGGGCGATTCTTAAATTCGAAAGGGGCGTAATTGTAAAAATAGCCGGTGATGAGCACAAACATGGCCAGCCACATGGCAAAGGCAGCGTTTATGAGCATTCCTAACAAGATGCTCAGCGCACAGGTAAAAAAGGCCTGGATCATCCCATGAACGAGGGGGATGTGCCCATCGCCCAACAGAAACAGTTTCCGGTTTTGTCGATCGGAATCCACATCCCGAAGTTGATTGAAAATGAAGCTCCCCCCCATGGCCAGGGCAAACGCAAGCATGGCCAGCCACACGGGATACCCCAGCGAATAGTATTGAAATTCCTTGCCTACTTGCGGCAGCAAGAGGGGAAACCGGTTGCGGGCCAACAGACTACCGGCCAGGAGGGTCGCCCAACCCGGAAAAAAAAGCATCGGGCGCATAAGGAAAAAATAATCCAAATATCGGAACCACCGGAGCCGCTCTTTGGCCGACAACGCCATGGCAGCCGGCTTATTGGGGAACTCTTTCCTCACGCTTTCCCTGAATTATTGGTTTAACAAGACAATGGCCACCCCGATCCCTCCCAGATTCGCCAGTAGATCCTTCCAGCAAAAATGATTTCCCGGTTGACGCCGATCCCGCATTTCTTTTATCAGGCCCAGGCTCAGGGACACCCCGACGCCGATCCTTCGGCTGCGTCGGTCCGATACGCCAAATTCCTGATGCAGCGCGCGAGCAGTAAAAACGGTCAGCATTAAACTGCCTAAGAAATGCTTTCCCTTGTCCGGGGCCAGCCAGGCATCCGCAACCCCCATGGGCCTCACCGTGTCCGCCCGGACGGCGATTTGCTTGACCATGCTCCCCCCACTACCCGCAGGTTGCGCCCACCCCATACCCGCAAACAGCAACACCATCATGCCCGCCCACCATCCGAATGCCCCGGGGGAAAAATCCGCCCTTTTTGTATCGCGATGCCGGTCCCATAACGCGCACATATGCCTTCCCATTGCCGGGTTGTTTCAGCCGTTGGTAAATCCTGTGATCTAAAATCGAATAACCAGTTGTACGCCAGGCACCGCCCACCCTCCGTCACCCGATGGCCAGTACCGACCCGATATCTCCATCGCCGTGTCGAATTCGAACAAATAGGCATCCACGTAAGCATCCACCAGGGTCAATATGTAGGCTAATCCCCAATACCAGGTAAACGTATTTCGTTTATCCTGGAAGGCCCGATTTCGGGTCTTGCGCCATTGGTTGTGGTAATAAAACACCCGCTGTATCAGTACTGCATTGACACCCAACACCAGGACACCCTTGGCGTACTGTTCATTATAAAACTGACCCCATCCGGGAATCACGGCCGATCGCAGCAGGGCACCCATTGGAGATTTTAAAGGTCGATCGCTCAGCAACCGCATGGTATCGATGGCCGCGGTATCTCCCTCGGTGAATGGTCCTGCTTCCGCCCGGGACCATTGGAAGCCGCCTGACCCAAGCAGACCGCATAAAATTACAACGAGCATCCCATGCATTCAATCTTCCCAAAAGACAGGGTTAAACTTCGGGTCGCCAGGCGATGCATTCAATCTCCACCAGTACATCTTTCGGTAATCGACTGACTTCCACCGCCGAACGGGCAGGCGGATCAGAAGGAAAAAATTCTGCATACACCTCGTTCATCCGGGGGAAATCCTCCATATTTTTTAAAAAAACCGTGGTTTTGACCACCTGACTCAGATCGCTTCCGGCGGCTTTCAATACCGCGGCAAGATTCTGTAAAACCCGACGGGTCTGGGCCTTGATGTCGCCCTCGAGCAACTTTCCTGTTCGGGGATCGATCGCGATCTGACCCGCGGTAAACACCAGCCGATCCACCACAACGGCCTGATTATAAGGCCCTACCGGTGCCGGCGCTTCGGTGGTGTGAACAATCTGTTTCATGCCCGACCTCCCCTGTTGACTTGAACGGGTTCATTCAACCTCCCGACACCAACCCCTCCCATAGGATGTCTCAAATCAATATGCGCTCCAGGCTCCCCTTACCTTCCCGTATCACTTCTATCTCCTCCCGTACTACTTTAATGATGGTGGATTCTTCGGCATCGGGTAAGGGACCGGCATCTAAAAACACTTCGGCTTGATGATGATACCGCTGCTCAATTTCCTGGGGATCGTTTAACAATTCGCCCTCTTCCAGGTTCACCGAGGTATTGGCCAGCGGGTATCCTAATGTGCGCACAATCTGAATCACCATGCGATTGTCCGGAATCCGTATGCCCACCTCTTTGCGCCGGGCCAGCATTAATTTAGGAATTTCCCGAGTCGCTTCCAGAATAACCGTATAGGGTCCCGGAAAACACCGTTTCAAAACCCGAAAAGCGAAGTTGGTGATACGGGCATACCGGGAGGCCTGCTGAATGGATTCACAAATCAAACTCATCGGTTCGAATTTGGTTTTGCCCTTTAACCGGTAAACGGCTTCCAGAGCCTGTTTCCTATACAAACTGCAGCCCACACCATAAACCGTATCGGTAGGGTAGATAATCAACTTGCCTTCACGAAGCGCTTCCACAGCCCTATTGATCGATCGTTGATGAGGGGAATCCACATAAACCTTAAATCGAATCATGTACGCCCAGCGCCTCCACCCAAAGTGTTAATAAAAAATAAGATAAAATACCCATCTGCGTTTTACAACTACTTATTCAGACGAAGAGGGCTCGGACGTGTTGATCCCTGGAACCGTTTGCGCCCCGGCGAGGGTCACGCCTTTCCCGGACCCACGTCCCCCCTTACCCGGGGAGTCATCGCCGAATGCCGGCGAAAGGACCATACCCGTTACGGGATTGGATCACCGAAAACCGGAGAGCACCCCGGGGGCAGGAGAACGGGATCGCTGCGGTGCTTAAGGCCGCTATTTTGCCTCAAGCACTGGGGGCCTTCAGGTGGGGAAATCGGAATCAATCGCCATTGCCGCTGGAGTGACCGGCGGCCGGGCCAAGGGGCCGCAAAACCGGCTACCACCGGGAAAAGAACTTCGAGCAAACGCCGGAGGCCGTCTATGGGCAAACGAGCGCATCCTCCAACAGGATTCCATCGTAGAGGGGACGAGGATTAACTTTTCGGCGAGGTCAGGCGGTAATGCCCACGCCCGGCAGCACCTGGGCCCACAATTGATCCAGTTGTAAATGTCGGCTCCCCGTCATCAATACTGTGGTTCGGGGTTCCAAGAACGGCTGCAGGGTGTCCGGCACTTCCCGGGGATCGCGACACACTTTAACAATTTTGTTGGTATGATTGATCTGGCGAATGCCTTCGGCAATAAATCGGGCTCCTTCCCCAACCGTAATGATGACATCGATCGGCAGGGCGGAAATATAATACCCCGCTTTCAAATGGGTTTCGGAAACCCGGGGACCCGGATCACTGATATCTCCGATCACCAGAACCAGAAGATTGGAGTACGGACGGAATTGAACCAGACTTTCGCAGACCTTGCTGACTGAATTCGTGGTGGTATCGTAGGTATAATCCAGGAAGAATATGTCCTGAGCGGTGATCAAATTTCCCCGGTGTTCCAGAACATTGAATTTCTCTTCCAACACGTCCCGGATACTGGGAAATTCGATGCCCAGCACCCGGGCCGCCGCAATAGCAGCTAGGGCATTGTAAATAAATGCCGAACTATACACATGAAGATGAAAACGGTAGAAATCGTTCAATAAAAATTCGATGCCCTCGGGTCCCAGGTAACGAATGTTGGAAGCATAGAAGTGGGCGTTGGTATTCAGTCCAAACTTGATGATCCGACGCGTGTGAGAAAACTTATCCATGGCACTGACCAGATCATCGTCCATATTCAAAATGGCAAAACCCTCCTCGGGCAAATTCCGCACCAGCTCCACTTTGGCATCGGCAATCAAATATTTATCTCCCTGAGAAGCTAAATGGGCTTCGCCGATATTGGTTACAATGCCGATATTGGGTTCGGCTACACTCACCGCCAGTTCAAACTGTTGGGGATTGATGATCCCCAATTCCAGCAAAGCATATTGGTGGGTCTTGTTCAGTTTTAACAGGGTGGCGGTAACGGCGGAAGCGGTCGAACAATCCAGTGGGGTTTCCAGCACATGGCCGAATTGAGACAAGATGGTGGCCAACATCCGCTTGGTGGTCGACTTGCCCTCTGTACCCGCAATGCCGATCACCGGGATATCGAACTGTTTACGGTGATCGAGAATCTTTCGCAGATTCAACAAAATGTAATCGGAAAGCTCCTCGTGGGTATCTAAGGAAATCTCATCGAAATAGAGCTTTTCAGGCGATTTACGCTGGGACAATTGACTTCTCCCTCGTTGGTTTCGGCATTATACGGTTTATGAGATCCACAGTGTCTTGCATTATACACGCTGCACGGCTTCCGATTATGTCTTAAATCAAAAAACGGCAATCGGTTTAGATAACGTTTACGGTCAAATGCGCAATGGGTTCCCCCGTCTGCAAATGTCGTTGTCCCACACAGAAAAACGCCTTTCCTCAGGAAACCGAATTTAATCGTGAAAACGGAAAAAAGTAAAGCTTAGGGAAATTCCGGCCCTTGTCCGATGATGTTTTCGGGAAAAATCCCATTCCAAAATCGGCATTTTCCGGAAAAAATTAATCATATTCTGGATTTTCCCGCAGAAACAATGTTCGACCACCGGTGGGGAAATCCGCCGCCGATCTTCGAGGGGTGGGTGTGTTGGCCTCAGGCCCCCTCGAATCCACGGCCGAAGGATACCCTTCTTCCCTCACCGAAGCCCATTCTCCGGGCGGGGAGCCAAAGCCGAGGATCAGCTATGGAAGATTTTCCGGGTGTTAAATAAACTGAAGTTCGGGAATATATTCCAGTTGCCTGTAATAAAACAGATAATGGTAGTATTCTCTTAAATGTTGCCAGATGGTTTCGTCGGGATCATAACGGTAGAGCTTCTCCAGAACATCGGCGTAATAGTCCCAATCATTCAAATGATGCTGGGCGTAGGCGCGGGCGATTTTAACCACATTTCTTAGTCCCAGCTCCCTGGTTTGCAGCAGGACTTCCAGCAGATCGGTGGCTTGAAAATCTTTGCGCACCGCCAGCACGCCGTGAAGGAAGGACAGTCCCATTTTTTCGGACCAGTTTTCAATGAGATCCAATTTTGCATCGCTTTGCAGATCCACTTCCAACGCCTGATTGCCCGTATAGCAACAGGCCGGATAATCCGTCAGCGCCTGCTCTACTAAACCGGGTAACGGTACCGCCCGCCAGACCGGCTCGAGCTCATACATTTCGTTCAGTACCAGGCGGGCCAACACATGGTAGTGATTTCCCGGCCCCTGAAAGGCAATGGTTGTCAGTTCTCTCATGGCGCTGCGGAAAAAGAGCAGGCATACCTTTCCTTCGCTTTCGCTGAAGACGGCCAGCTCTTTCACCAGCCGCAGCTCCGAAGCATAACGGGCGTATTCCAGGGGAGAAATCCAGGCTACATCCAGGGTCCCCTGTAACAACTCCCGACAATTTTTCTCCAGGTCACCCCGCACCACCCGAAAGGGATGCTTGTAATGGGGATCCTCCAGAAGAAACGTTACCGGTCGAAATATGAAGTCAGTTGTAATCCCCAACCGGTTCATTTTGACGGCGACTCCAACGGCTCTCCTTCGATTCGTTCGGATTAAACGCCGGTAAAAACAGATAACAATCGGTACCCTTGTTCAATTCGCTCTCAAAATAGATGATCCCATCATTCTCTTTAATGATTTGATAAACGATGGACAAGCCTAATCCGGTGCCGAAAGTTTTGGTCGTAAAAAACGGATTAAAAATTTGTTTTAAATTTTCCGGGGAAATGCCACAGCCATTGTCCTTTATCAAAATCAACACATAAGGATGCTCGGTGATCCGGGCATGGAACGGTTTGCGGGAAAATCTCTCGGCCACTTTTTCTCCCGGTAGGATGCTGATCTGGATCTCTCCATCCTTTTCGATGGCCTCGATGCTGTTTAAAATCAGGTTCATAAAAACCTGTTGAATCTGGGAGCTGTCCACGTAAATTTCCGGCAAATCGGGATACAAGGACTCCGTTACCCGAATATTATGTTCCCGGAATTTTTGTTTCAGCAGGCCGATGACATCTCGCAGAATGGTTTCGATATTGCAGAATTGGCGATTCGGTTTTTGAGGCTTGGCATAGGAGAACAGCGAGCGCAGCATCTCATCCAGCCGGTTGACCTGCCGAATGATACGCCGAACGTATTCGTTTTTCGGGTCGTCGGAATTCAATTCCTCTTCAAAAGTTTGAGCAATGGCCTTAATACCCGCCAGCGGGTTACGAATTTCATGCGCAATTCCCGAGGCCATCACCCCTAGGGAGGCCAGGCGCTCCATGCGCCGCATCTCTTCCTGAAGTTCCTTGCTGTAGGTAATATCTTTCAAAGAAATGATATAACCCGCGGTGCCGCCCTCTTCGTCCTTATAGTCGTGCACGGTAAACCCCACCAGCAGCTTTTCTCCATGCGAGTTGGTCAGCAGCAGCTCCGGTCGCTCAAAGGTGGTGGAGGACGGATGACGGGAGTTTAAAATGGTGCGAATGTTTTGGTCGTTCATCACATCGGTCAGGCGCTTGTACGTTACCGCTTCCGGAGCAATGCCCAGCAGATCCGAAGCCATTTTGTTGAGATAAAGAATACGCAACTCCTCGCTGATCACCAATATCCCAAAGTTTAGCTGGTTAATGATCCGATCCAGAAACTGGTAAGAAAATTTCCAGACCCGGTTGTCCAGATTTTCGCGTACCTGAGATTTCAATCCTTCCAGGTAAAAGGCATATTCAAAAAGCTTCCCGAAGAATTGGATCACTCGATAATCGGCTTCCGAGAACGGTTGTTCATCGGTACGCAGAGTAAGCAACACTCCCCGGGTTTCGTTCTGAAATACAATGGGATAAGTAATAAAGGAGCGTACGTTGAGGTTTAAAATCGATCGTAAATAGACCAGCAAATTGTTTTCCCCGGTAACGCGGTTCAGGATGGTGGGTTGTTTCAGCCGTACGGCTTTGACCACCGTGGGCAGATCATCAATGCGCATCGTCCAGGGCTCATCGATGACCGATTCGGGATCGGCCGCCTGTAAGAAGAGTTCGTCATCGGTCAAACGTTGAAAAAAAAAGAGATAACGGCAATGCAGGATCTGCCGCATCGCGGTAATCCAGCGGTGCACCACGTGGGAGAAGTTGAACTGCAAAACGTTTCCGGAAATGAGCTGAAAATTTTTTTGCAGAATACGTAATGTCTCAATAATATTCAAATCGCCCGCTTCACTGCGCACCCGGCTTTTTAACCGCAACAGATTGGTCACCCGCACTTTCAAATCCAACGGTGTAAAAGGAAGGACCAAATAATCGGTGGCTCCCAGATCCATCACCCGATGACGCAAACGCACCGGCCGATCTTTCACAAAAACCAGGATGGGAAGGTCGGTATCGGGCAGCATCTGCCGCAGGCTATGAATCAGGCTCAATTTTTTTTCGCTTAAGGCGGTGGCATCCAGAATAATGAAATCGGCATCCAAAAAACGGGAGCCCTCTTCACCGACGGACAAATAGTGAACGAATTCGTAGTGGAAATCCAGTCCTTTTAAGCATTCGTGAATGAATTGAACCAGGGTCTCCTGTTTTCCGATGACGATAATGTGGGTAGGCAACCGGAACCACTCCTTCTACTAACGGGAAAAAATGGATTTAAATTTTTCGTAGTCCAGTATAATAATCTTTCCCTTTTCTTTTTTCAGGTATCCTTGTAACATCAGGGATTTAATGACCCGCGAGATCGTTTCCCGGCTGGTACCCGCCATATTGGCCAGGTCCTGTTGCAAGGGCAGCTCGCTGATTTCCACCTGCCCCTTACGAAAGACACCCGAATCTTCGGCGATTCGAAGCAGGGTACTGGCTACCCGTCCGGTGGCATCCTGTAAGGAAAGTGATTTAATATGTTCGTCACTCTTCCGGATGCGCTGAGCCAGTTCTTTCAACAAATTTATCGCAATCTGGGGATAATCCTTTAACATCTGCAAAAAATCTTCCCGTCGGATCACCATCAATTCCGAATCATCAATGGCGGTAACATTGGCAGAGCGGGTCTGACCATCCAGGAGGGACATTTCCCCGAAAAAGTCGCCATCGCTCAGGATGGACAGTATCACTTCGCGCCCATCGTCGCTGATCCGGGAAATTTTTACCCGTCCGGAGAGAATAATAAACATGGTGGAACCCACTTCTTCTTCGATCAGAATCAGATTATCTTTGTGGTATTTTTGCCGGGTGGCCACCTGGGCAATCTTTTGCAAATCCTTCTCGCTTAACTCGGAGAACAGCGGTATGGTCTTTAATAATTCGACATCCATAAAGCTACCCCTTTTAATGTTGGACGATATACCCTTTTAAAGAATACTCGCTTTGCAACCGGTCTTTAAGCCGCTCCGCGTCCTGCCGCTGCCGAAAATCCCCCACCACTACCACGTATAATCGGCTCCCGTTTCGTATTTTGTTAATGACCTTCAGGCCTCTCAATTTACCTTCCCATTTTTGTTTAAATTTTAATGCATTTTCGTAGTAAAGGAAAGCTCCAATTTGGACCCCATAACGGGCCGTTTTTTGGTATCCCGCCAGCAATTTGCGCAGAAAGGGTTCCTCCGTTTGCAGGCGGCGGGCGGTCTCGTAATAGCCCCGGGCGTAATAATATTGCCCAATGCGTTGCCGGATCGCCTCCTTTAACCGCCCATCGTGGGTCTGAAAGTAAAGGGTCGCCATTCGAGCGATCGCAGAGTCAGCCGCCTCTATAAACAGGGCTTCGATGAAGTCTTGCCAGTGTGGATCGCTCACGGCACCGTTTTCTTTTAACTGCTTCAGTTCGTAAATCTGATACGTGCGGTAAAGTTGGAGCCAATCATTTGATGGTTGAGAAAGACCCGGATGAATGAGTACCAAGGTAACGAAGCCATACCATCGACTCATAAACCGAATGAGCCGATGCTCTTGCACTGTGGGCAAACCCATAACGGTTCTCTCGCTTCGTAGTGACAGTTCTGACACCGGAAAACCGGGGTTGTCAGATGAAATTCCTTCTCCAGCAATTCCACCGCCTGCGTCGCGGCCTGTTTGTACTGTCCCCGGGAGTAGAGGATGCGGACCCGATAGGCATGCAACCGTTCGGGGTCGACATTGGTTTCGACCAAGCGATCCAGAATGTCCATGGCAGCGTCAAAATCCCCTTTTTTCAAGTAGATTTCCGCCAGCGACAATCCCGCCTTGAAGTTGCCGGTATTGAGATTCAACAATTCCAGGTAAATTTTTTCCACTTCATTGAAAATGCCCTGCTCGAAGCAGGCTTTTTCCAGATCACTAAATACGATGTACGCCCGATCCGGAACCGCATAGCATAGCTTCTTCCATTCCCGAATCGCATCCTCCAACCGTTCCTCGTCCTCATACGATTTTCCCAGGTAATAATAGGCCGCGGCACAATTGGGATCCACTTTAAGGGCTTCTTTAAATTTCACCCGTGCATCCTTGCCTCGATCTTGCTTTGCCAGTTCCAGTCCCTGAAACACATGATATAAGGCCATACGGTGTTTGATTCCTTCGTTGCCGGTATTCAAATACTTGCGGGTCATCTCCAGCGCTTCGCCCCACTCCCCCTTGCGCTCTAACAGCGCGACCAGCCTCTGCACCACCCAATGATGGCCCTTTTTATCGAATTGCAGCAATCTCCGGGCCACCTGGAGGGCATTCTCCACGTCCTGAGCGGCCTCATAATCCTGCAACAGGCTCTGATAAACCTTTTGTTTCAATTCGGGCGTCAAATTGCCCCGAAAGGTCAGGTCTTTGTGAATCCGGATGGCGTGCTTGACCATGCCCTTTTTCCGAAGCACATCTCCCAATCGCAGATAAGCCGATACGTTCTCAGAATTTTCCCGCACCGCTTCCTTAAACTTCTGTATGGCCAGCGCTTCCTGCCCATCGATCAGATGCTCCAAGGCCTCCTGATAAGCATCGCTCCGGGTACGCTTCTGCCTGACCCGAATGGAATACCATACCACCAGACCTACGGCGGCCAGCAGAACCAGGAACAACCAGAATTCCAGTGCCGGGCTTTGGGTCATGCCCTCTCTCCTCAATTATTTCGCTACATCGGTTTCGGGACTCACATCCTGATCGGGAATTTCTTCTATGGATATGTTGCGCAAGTTTTCCAGCTCTCGAAGCAATTGACGATTCTTACGCTTCAATTCGCGTACTTCGCTACTGGCCTGAATCACATAAAACGCCATAAATACCGCCCCGAACATGGCCCCGATGGTTAAACTCACTATGATGACGATATACAGATTTACACCACTAAAATGGTAGGTAAATAAGTCGATATCCACATACTGATCGGCATTTTGGGTCAGCACAAACAGCAAGAGGATAATCAATAAGATCTTGGCCAGATTCAGGATAATTTTCATAACCTCTCCATCTTTTGAATTTGTGAAAAATATAGCCA
>WFTQ01000085.1 GCA_015485355.1 bacterium
GGTAATGGTAGGACGACGGAGAGTTTGATCCTGGCTCAGGACGAACGCTGGCGGCTTGCATGTGTTAGGCACGCCGCCAGCGTTCGTCCTGAGCCAGGATCAAACTCTCCGTCGTCCTACCATTACCTCAATTCTCGCTCGCCTATCCTAACTGCTATCCCCCCTCACTCACTTATATCCCTAAGTCAGTAAGAGGTACAATACCCTGTCAAAGACCTACCGCAATGCGTCGTTTAAATTAACGACTTTTATACACCCTGTCAATATCGTTTTTATTTTACCCATCCCATAATTCCCATCAGCCCCCAAGCGGCGCCAAATATATTCGCTCTTTCCGGAATTATCAAGAGAAAAATTTTTTATTTCGCCGGCCTTATGTTAAACGCATACACCGCCTTGCGGGTTCTGCTGAGGTTTATCTGTCGAACCCTTCCCCGAACCCAATCCATTAACCGATTATCGTAAAATCTTGAAAAAGGATTCCCGCTGTTCCCCCCGGGTAACATGCTGAAATATCCCTCCGGCTGAGACCAATCCACCACAAAACGCATGGACGGCCCCAAGACAACGCTAAAGGGCTCCTGATAACGATGGCCCGCCACATTAACGGTAAATACCGAACCCGGCAACGGATAAGGCCCCCTGTTGAAAACCCGGGACAATACCCACACCTCTCCCAGAGCATGCTTTAAATACAATCGATGGATTTTTCCCCATTGCCAATCGGAAATGTGCGGCCCCATTACTTCCTGCAGAGTGGTTAAGGCTTTGTCCAGGCTGCTCCGAATCAGCGCCTGTTTACTCCCCAACGGGTGCCGGCTATACCAGGGGGAATGCTCTTTGGTTATGATTCGATGATACAACTGAAAATAAATGGTCACGTTGTCAGTCAGCAAATCGAAACCTTCTGCGCCCACCAGGGGACGAAAAAGCTCCTCCACCATGCGATGCATCCAGAATTCGAAGATCGTCGGGGCAACGGCCGAAGGGCTCATCCTAAAATCCCAATTGCTCAATATTTCAATGACCTTTTCCCATAATTCCCCTCCCCCCTCTTCTTTTGCAGATCGTAAAGCTATCAACCAATCGGGCAATAATTCCCGGGCCAACAAGTTTTCGTCATCCATTTGCATTTGAATCATTTGAGAAACCTCAAATCCGGTCTTCTGCTGAAGGATCATCTGGATGATGCGGCGGGCCCGAAAAGGAGGTTCCCATATTTCAGAGAGATAAAATTTATCCGTAATTTTGTTGTTGGCCGTAACAATGAATCCCCATTCGGGATTAAGCAACCAGGGCAGCTGAGAGTAAGGGAGATAGCCCTCCCAACGAAAGCGTTTCCGGTATCCGGGAACAGGAAGCAACCCCGACGAGTAAGTGCGCCGGGGGATTGCCCCGCCCAGTTGATATCCGATATTCCCCTCGCGATCCGCATACACGAAGTTTTGAGCCGGCGCCCAATAATAAGAGATCGCCTCGCGAAAATCCTTCCAGTTTTGACCACGCGCCAATCGTATAAAGGTCTGCAATTCGTCCGACACCTCCCACCCGCTCCACTTTAAACTGATAGCCGGCATTTGATCGCCCTGAGGCAACAAACTATTAACCACGGGGCCACCCTGGGTATGGTATGCCGTAAACTCCTGCCAACCATTCTTGACACGAATCCGTATCGGCCGCACCTCTAAAGGCATTTCCTTACCATCTTGAAAATAACTTTTCGATTTCCAATCCACCCTTTCCAGAAAAAAATCTGCATCGTCTACCATGGCGTTGGTCATACCCCAGGCATAATACCGATTCCGACCGATCACAACCCCGGGGGTTCCAGGCAGGGCAAACCCCGCCACCTCCCATTGGGGACATTGCAGCGTCAATTCGATCCAGATGGGCGGGATCGTAAGAAACAGATGAGGATCATTGGCCAATAAGGGCTTCCCCTTTCGGGCGAGTTTCCCCGAGATCACCCAATTGTTGCTGCCGAACCCTGTTTGAGGGATCCCCCAAAAATGGGACAACTGCTGATGCGAGCGATACAACTCTTTGAGTAATGGCTCATAGTGTTGCAAATTTTGCATGATCATTGGATGATAGGCACTTCGCTTCGGGAGCAACTCCTGCATCAAGGCGGGGTCCAACTTTTGCTGTAAAACGAAATAGAGGTAATCACTACGCCAGCTGATATTTAAAATCCATGCCATCACCCGCTCGATCAGGATGCTATGTTGGGGTAACCAGGGATCGGGTTTTATTTGCAGGAGCTGAAACTCCAGAGGCAATTCATCGCCTGCGGTCTGCAAGTAAGCATTCACTCCTTGGGCGAACCATTCCATCCATTGGCGGGACTCGAGAGAGGCCTGCTGATACAGGCGATCGCTTAACCCTTCAAGATCGATCCATCTAAATAAGCGATCGATTTTTACGGTGGTATCGCCGAATACTTCCGATAGCCTCCCACTTCCTGTCCGGCGCAACAGTTCCATCTGCCACAACCGCTCCATGGCCACATAAAAACCCTGGGCTTTAATCACATCGGATTCGCTTTGACCCCTCAGATGAGCCACCCCGAAGCTGTCGATGTCTACAGCCACCGGGGCGTTCAGACCGGGGAAAAAATAATCCCGGGTATAGTCGGGTTTTAACTCACGATATTGAAGATAAAGAAAAACCGTGATGATGATCGCCACCCCTGCTGTAACGATCCCAATGCTGGAAAGCATCGATTTTCGGGTCATGCTATGCCTCCTTTTTTCCTGGCAGCTTCCTTTCCGGGCGAACCTTCTGGCGCCTTATGAGTTTATTAAGAAAGTTATGGATTTTTCAAGGATTTAGAAACAGGTAACCGTTAATATTTTTGCCGTTTGCTTACGATAATGAAACTTGATTGAGGAATGGGAATGGGTTATATTAGTTACCGGTTAAGAATTTGTAATTTAATTCAATCGGAGCCTTAAATATATGTTAGGATTTTCGATGCGAAATAATTTTACCAGTCGGGTGCAGAAGGTGATTCGGTTTTCCAAAGAGGAAGCCATGCGTTTGGGACATGACTATATTGGTACCGAACATTTGCTCCTGGGCATTCTCAAGGAGGGTGAAGGCATTGCGGTTAAGATACTACGCAATTTGGGGGTTGATCTGGAGAAGCTGAAACAGCGGTTGGAGGAGGCTTCGGGACCCGCCGGGGGCATGATGACCCTGGGCAACCTGCCGCTTTCCAAACGGGCCGAAAAAGTTTTGAAGATCACCTACCTGGAAGCCAAGAATTTTAAATCGGACATCATCGGCACCGAACATCTGTTGCTTTCGCTCTTAAAAGAGAAAGAAGGGCTGGCAGCCCAGGTATTGATGAGTTTTAATGTCGATTACAACCTGGTATACAATGAGTTGAAAAATATATTAGAGGGAAAACCGTCTATGTCGTATGCATCACAACCCAGCCAGAAAGTCAAAACGCCCGCACTGGATCATTTCGGCCGCGATTTAACCCAGCTTGCGATGCAGGGCAAGCTGGATCCCATTATTGGACGGGATCAGATTATCGAACGTGTTGCTCAGATTCTAAGCCGGCGCAAGAAAAATAACCCGGTGCTGATCGGGGAACCTGGTGTGGGAAAGACCGCCATAGCGGAAGGGCTGGCCTTGCGTATTATTAACAAAAAGGTGCCTCGGGTGTTACACAACAAACGGATTGTGGCCCTCGACATGGGTAGCATTGTAGCGGGAACGAAATATCGGGGTCAGTTCGAAGAACGCATGAAAGCAATTATGGCGGAGCTGGAAAAAGCAAAGGATGTGATCTTATTTATTGATGAGTTGCATACCATCGTTGGTGCGGGCGGTGCTTCGGGTTCACTGGATGCATCCAACATGTTTAAACCGGCGTTGGCCCGGGGGGAGTTGCAATGCATCGGCGCCACCACCCTGGATGAATATCGGATGTACATCGAAAAGGATGGGGCTTTGGAACGGCGTTTTCAAAAAGTGATGATTGAACCCACAACCCCGGAAGAAACCCTGGAAATTTTGCGTTGCATCAAATCCAAATACGAAGAACACCACCGGGTTCGATATACCGATGAAGCCTTGGAAGCCACCGTTCGGCTCTCCGAGCGCTACATTACCGATAAATTTTTCCCCGATAAGGCCATCGATGTGCTGGATGAAACCGGCTCCAGGGTCCACATTTCCAGCATTGTGGTACCCAAGGAAATTCTGGAATTGGAGCAGCGCATAGAGAAAATCCGTCAGGAAAAGGAAATGTATGCCAAAAAACAGGATTTTGAACGCGCGGCGAAACTGCGAGATATTGAACGACGGCTCCAAGAGGAATTGATCTACGAACGCAATAAATGGGAGCGGGAAGAAGAAAGTCATGTTGCCACCGTTACCGAAGACGACATCGCCGAAGTGGTGGCCATGATGACCGGTATCCCGGTTCAGCGGGTGGCCCGCAGCGAATCGGAAAAAATCCTACACATGGAGGAAGCCCTAAAGAAACGGGTCATTGGTCAGGACGAGGCCATCGAGACCATCAGCCGGGCCATACGGCGTACCCGCGCGGGTTTGAAAGATCCGAACCGTCCCATCGGTTCTTTCATGTTCTTAGGGCCTACCGGCGTGGGGAAAACCCATCTGGCCAAAATCCTGGCAGAGTATTTATTCGAGCGGAAGGACGCCCTGATTCGCATCGATATGTCCGAATATATGGAAAAATTTTCCGTCTCCCGACTGGTGGGCTCTCCTCCCGGATACGTGGGCTACGAAGAAGGGGGACAATTAACCGAAAAAGTTCGCCGGCATCCGTATTCGGTGATACTTTTCGATGAAATCGAAAAAGCCCATCCAGATGTATTCAATATTCTTCTCCAGGTTCTGGATGAAGGCCAGTTGACCGACAGCCTGGGGCGGCGCGTGGATTTTCGCAATACTATACTGATTTTAACCAGCAATGTGGGAACCCGGGATATCAAGAAGAACGTGGCCTTTGGATTCAGCGAGGACAGCAAGAGCGATGATCATAACATTATGCGGGAAAAGATCGAGGCCGAACTGCGCCGCATGTTCAACCCAGAATTTTTAAACCGGCTGGATGAACTGATCTTTTTCCGCAAATTGCAAAAGAAAGAAGTGGTAAAAATTGTGGAATTGCTTATTCAGGAAATGGCCGACCGCTTGCTGGAACGCAACATCGCTTTGCAATTAACCGACGGCGCCAAAGAATTCATTGCCGAAAAGGGCTACGACCCTATCCTGGGGGCGCGCCCATTAAAACGGGCCATTCAGCGATACATCGAAGACCCTCTGGCCGACGAAATTCTTAAAGGCCGATTTTCCGAAGGGGCGGTCATCAAAATTAAAATGAAAAACAAGAACGAACTGAGCTTTACCGAGGTGAAAAAGAATATCGATATTAACGAGAGTGAGAATTAGCAAGTGGTTCCAGAGCGAAATGGCGGGGAAAACAACCGCCCGATCCGGATGCAGGATCGGGCGTTTTCCTACCGGGTAAATCCCAATCGGCTTCCCGTTTCAGGAAAATGGATCCCTCTTCCGAAAAAGATTTTTAAAAAAATCTTGTCCGATACCCCAGTGTTTGTAGCGATGACGCAAATAAAAATATCCTACCACCATACCACCGAGATGGGCGATATGGGCGATTCCGTCCTGATTGTACATCGAGAGAAAGGCCAAAGCTCCTAAAATAATCGCCAGATACTTCATTTTAATGGGAAACAGAAAATACAGATACACATAGCGATCCGGGAAAAACAGGGCATAGGCGGCCAGGATGCCGTATATCGCTCCCGAGGCTCCAATCGTCGGTATGTAAGAACCCCAATTCCACAGTACACTGGAAATCCCGGCAGCAATCCCGGTGATAAAGTAATACTTGACAAACTCTCTGGTACCCAACGTTCTTTCCAGTTCCGACCCAAACATCCAGAGCCCGAACATATTAAAGAAAATATGGCCGAAACTGCCATGTAAAAACATATAAGTCACCAATTGCCAAACATAGAACTTGGAGACCACATAGGCCGGCACCAGCCCAAAAACGTCCACGCGTACAATAAAGGGTAACAGAATCTGGGCCACAAATACCACAATGGTGGCCATCAGGAGATTTTTCACTCCCGGCCCCATGCCCA
>WFTQ01000086.1 GCA_015485355.1 bacterium
ACACCTCATGTTTAATTATCATCGCAATTTAATCTGTTGCTTGTTTAATCTAAGAGACTTTGATCAAATTGCAAACCCTATTTCGCCGCGGGCACAATCCCAGGGGCCCGGAACCATCATTGGTTCAATAACTGAAGCCATAAAATATCTTGATTATCGAATGGCTTACCGGCGAAGTTTAACCGTACACCAATTTCATTAACCACTCGATGATCCGGGATTGCCTAAAACGGAGGAATGAACGCAGTACCAAGAAAAAACGGCGGATTTCGCCCTTTCATTTGGAGGGACCTCACTCCGGGGCCCGGGGGAATAAATGCCTCGTTCCAGAGACAATCCGGATTGCCATGCAGCCGAAACCTCAAGAATGCTCTGGTTGACACCTTCCCCCCGCCCCGCAAAACGACTCGGGTTGAGCGGAACAGCCCGGCCATTCCCGGGCCCGGTGAGCCGGGTAGGAGGGCTCCCTTTTTAAACCGGAACGCCGGTGATTCCGCAAGCCGTTCCCTCGCACCGGGAAGCTTGTTCGAAGGGAAATCCCGTTTCAAAGCCTCTGCCGCTATCCCACCCTCCGGTGACGACGGGCAAACGATAAAGCACCCGGCCGGCAGGACCTATCCGGTAAAGTATCCAGGCTACCCCAGGGATTTTAATATTCGATTGGCCGGGGTAATCCCCACAAAGTATTCCTTAATCACTCGATTTTCGATTATCACGATCGTCGGGGTACCCATTACTCCAAATTTTTGAGCGGTTTGGGTATCCTTACGGACATTGATGCGCACCAGGGGTTTCTTTTTTTCCTGGACCGCCGTAAGGTAGTGTTCCTGAGTACGGCAGGCCCTACAGGAGGGGCTGTAAAAATACACGACCACCGGATCCGATTGTCGCAACGCTTTTGCCAAAGCCCCGCCGACCAGGGGAACCGGTTTACCTTTTCGGCGCCAACCCCGTAACCGAAAAAACCATTGCAACAATACAAACAATCCGATAACCACCAGCAACATCACTACCAGCGCCGGCATCACGATTCCTCACGGTTTTTTTTCTTCCGGAACAGATCACGATTCCAACCGATCACCAATCCCGTAACAATCCCATAACCGGTCATGATGTATGGATTACTGCTCAGGGCACAGCTGCCCACCCGACAACCGATAAAATAATAATACCCAAAGCCCAGCGCCCCACCCACGAGGGCAAAAAGGGCGGGTTTCAGCCAACTATTTCTCATTTTTATCCTGTTTCTTCCGGGAGACCATTTCGTTCAACTTACCGACAATTTCATCCAGGTTCGGGACCCCTTTCCGCCGAGCATTCTCCTGCAGGGTTCCCCATACCGGTTCCCCACAAGCCATACATTGTATTCCATATTCCATTAAAGGCCGTACCAGTTCGGGGTATTTTTCCACTATCTCTTCGATGGTCGTATCGGGTTTTATTGTTATATCGCCAGACATATCCTTTCCCCCACGGATTCGCGGAACAGCGTTATTTTTCCACGGGATAACCTTTCTGATTCCAGGCGCGCATCCCGCCTACCATATTAATCAAATGCCTGAATCCGTTTTTCTGCAAGAACTCCGCCGCCACCCGACTTCGATTTCCACTTCGGCAGATCAAAACGATCTTCCGATCGCTTTGCTTCAATGGTTCAATTTCCTGAACCCAGTTTTCAATCTCTTGCAAGGGGCGCAATTCGGCACCCTGGATGTGTCCCAATTCCCCGATATATTCGGCGGGGGTTCGTACATCAATTAAAACCAGATTGGTATCCTTCTGAATCAGTTCGTAAACCTGCTCCACATTCCAATGTTGAATGGCGGCCGGAGTCTGCTCTACGGCGGTTTCCGTTGCCGGCTGAGCGTTATCCTGATTGGAACATCCCAGTGCCACGACGGCAAAAATTCCTATAAAAAAAACGACCCTGAATTGTCCCTGCATAATCCACCTCTCTTTTTATGAGTGATCAGTTGATAAATCCGGTTATCCTGGTAAACAATGGTTCCGTCCCGGAAACCCACCTCCCTCAATAAGAACCGCATCTCCTCCGGTGCAATGCGATCGTATCTGCCGGTGAGACGATCCTGGTCGGTTTTCCGCCATTCCACTAACATGACCCAACCGGTAGGTTTAACCACCCGGCCCACTTCTTTCAACAGGGTTTTTCGCCGGGGGGATTCGTGCAGTACAAAAGCCAGTACCGCACCGTTCACGGAGTGGTCCGGCAGGGGAAAACGGTCGGCCGAAACGGCCAGGAACCAGCAGTTTTTCCGGCCTAATTTATTGCGAACCGCCCATAACACATCCTTGCGGATATCCAACGCCAGGACTCCGCCCTTCGGCCTTAGGCGGGATTGCAGTGCGGCGGTGAAGTAGCCCCGGCCACAACCCACATCCAGTATCCAGTCTCCCGGATGAACGGCAACGGCCCGGAGCAATTGAGACGGAGTGACTTTCCGGTAGCGTTCCGGCAAGGGCCGATCATCGGCAGCAAGCATAGAGTTCATCGTGGTAATCATTCCACTCACAATGGTTTAATACATTGATATGCCATTATCTACAAAAAGTTACAATCGATTATTCCTTATCGGCATATCCGGAAATACCGGCTCCATTCAAACCCTCGCCCGCCTTCGGCGCCAGAGCGTCTCCCCCTGCATTTCAGGGGTCTAAAGGAATTATCCCACTAATCGATCCGGGCGGGATTGTTCCAGTAAAACTGCGTGATGCCGCTGTTGGTAGCCACCCAGAGGTAATCGCCGTCCAGCAATACGAAGTGGCAATAGTTGTCCAGCAAACCATCGTTGGTGGTATAAAGGCGCCAGTAGCGGCGCTGTTTATCATATTTCAACAATCCTTCTTCGGTGGCTATCCACACACTCTGACGATTCACCTTGATGTCCCGCATCAGGCCGCGAATTTCCATGCCGATCTGGGGGAAACTTTCCCATCGTCCGGTCTTCACATCCAGCCACATGATGCCCGACGGTGTAGAAAACCACACTTCGTTTTCAAAGCTGCCCACCGCCGTGATGTAGACGTCGGACAGAGCCGCCTGACTGGGTACCCATTCCCACCGGGGCGGATTGGGAAGCCGGCGGAAGATTCCTCGGTTCGTCGCCGCCCACAGGGTATCGTCCTGACGGGCCAGCCGATTGATGGGAATGTTCCGCAAACGCTTATCGGTCACTCGCTTGACCAATCCCGTTTCCACATCGATGACATTGACGCCCTGGTCTGTGGCAATAAACAGGTGTTTTCCTACCAGCATAATGTCGTTTACCTGATTGCTCCACAGGCCATGGGCGAGGTTGAAATTATACCAGCGCCCCCGATCACGGTCGTACAAGGAGACGCCATAACGGGTACCGAACCAGACGGAATCGCCCTGGACCTGGATGGAGGTGACCTCGTCGCTGGGCAATTGACTGATCCAACGGGCCTCAAAATATTCCCATCCCCCATCTTGGTTGCGCCAATATACAATCCCCGGGCGATCGATGCGCTGCCACACGCCGCCTATCCAGAGGTCATCTCCCTGGAAAGCCAGGGCCAGCGGATAGATATCCGATAGACCCAGGGGAAAAAAATCCGCCCGGGAAGAGTACAACTGTCCCAAACCGATGCCGAATTTGTCTACTAAAAACCAGATTCGATCCCATTGATCCCTCATAAACCCGATGATCGGGAATTCCCGAAAGAACGGATCCACCAGCCGCCAGTCCCCGGTAATGGTAAAAGGACCATTGGCAAAAAATGTGGGGAGCAGTTTTAAGAAACGGGCATCGTAAAACCGATTGATCTGAATCTGTTTTCCGGTATCGGGGAAAGAGATTTGTGGAAAACGATAGGGCCAGTAACCGACTTGCGACCGGCTGATCCACTCCTGCCGCGCGGCATCGAATACCGCCGTGTCGCGCCGGGTGATCGCCCACAACAGACTGGTTTGAGGATCAAATATGACATTGTAGACCGCATTTTCCGGTAGGCCATTGCTGGTCGTATACGGATAATCCCAGTGTTCTTCGTAGAGATGATACCGTAAAATGCCGCCGTCCAGGCTGCTGAAATAGATATACTGAGTTCCCATGGTCACCGAGGTGATTCGGCGGGCCTTGGTGTAGCTGATCCAGTCGTCCAGGGCATAATGAAGCCGTCGCTCATGTTCAGTACGGAAGGAAAAACGCCGCACGTACTGCGAAAACACCCTCTCGGGCAACCCCGCCATTAACAGAAATACCAGTAAAAAGAGACGCCAAACCGTTTGACACCGAACCGTTCCGATTGATGTATCCATGAACTGAATTTCCTGTTTAGAAAAACCATTCGGTTTTCGATCTCTTCGGGCCATCCCGCACGGAAGCCTTCACCATGCCCGACCCGCCCGACGCCCCCGGTAGGGAAGGCGGTCATGGTCTTGCCCGGTTCCCGGCGTTATCCGGCGGGGTTACTCGCCCATGACCTTGACGATCACCCGTTTGCGGCGCCGCCCGTCAAATTCGGCGTAATAGATTTGTTGCCAGGGTCCTAAATCCAGGTGTCCGTCGGTTATGGGTACGATCACTTCGTGATGAATCAACAAACTCTTAAGATGAGCATCTCCGTTGGTCTCTCCGGTGCGATGATGTCGATAATCCGCCCGGAACGGGGCCAGCTTCTCCAGCCATTCATCAATGTCCTGAATCAGTCCGCTCTCGGCGTCGTTTACGTACACTCCGGCGGTGATATGCATGGCACTGACCAGCACCATCCCCTCCTTCACCCCACTTTTGCGAACGAGGGCCTCCACGGTATCGGTGATGTTAATATATTCCCGTTTCTTCTCGGTATTAAACCAGAGGTACTCCGTCAGAAACTTCATCGCCGTGCCTCCTCCATTTTATGCCTGAACCTGATTGCGGAAATCGCGGATGGTTTCCCGCACATGACGTAAGATTTTGTATTTGTTGGGAATGGTACTGCGAAATCGGATGGTTACCACCGAATCGGTAAACTCCTCGGCATCCACAACACCCAGGTCGTGGACTAAGGAGATTAAACTCGAAAATTGCAGGGGAATAACCACCCGTCCTTCCACGTAATGTTTTTCAATAAAATCAATCAGCATCCGTTTCATGTATGCAATCTGAATCTGCCGCGTCGCGCTGATGAACACACTACCCGGGTATTCCCCTTTCAGGGTAGCAATGATTTGCTTTTCTTTCAGCCGATCAATTTTGTTGAACACCATTAAAACGGGTTTATCGGCCACCCCGATTTCGTGCAACACATCATTGACCGTTTGAATCTGCTCCTTGAACTGGGGGTGGCTGATATCCACCACGTGCAGCAACAGGTCGGCATCGCGGACCTCATCCAGGGTACTTTTGAAGGAAGCCACCAGATGATGCGGCAGCTTACGGATGAACCCAACCGTATCGCTTAGCAGAATCTGGTGATCCCGATCCAGCCAGACGCGCCGTACGGTGGAATCCAATGTGGCAAACAATTGATCTTCCACAGTCACCCCGGCATCGGACAATAAATTCATGATCGTGGATTTGCCCACATTGGTGTAACCGATTAAGGAGGCTTTAAAAATTCCTTCACGGCGTTTGCGACGGATGGAACGCTGCTGATCAATTTTCTGGAGTTCCTTACGCAAAAACTCGATCCGTTTACGAATCAACCGGCGGTCGGTTTCCAGCTGGGTTTCCCCCGGCCCTTTGGTACCGATCCCTCCAACCTGACGCGACAAATGGGTCCATTGCCGGGTCAACCGAGGCAAAAGATACTGCAACTGGGCCAGCTCTACCTGGGTCTTGGCCTCCCGGGTTCGGGCATGTTTGGCAAAAATATCCAGGATCAGGGTACTGCGATCGATAATTTTTGCTCCGGTAGCCTTTTCCAGATTGCGAACCTGTGCCGGGGTTAAATCGTCATCAAAAATAACCGCCGTCGCATCATGCATCTTCACCAAACGGGCCAACTGCTCCACCTTCCCGCTTCCAATAAAATACGTGGAATTGATCCGGTCCCTGTCCTGCAATAGCCGATCCACAACCCGAACACCCGCCGTCTGGGCCAACAATTGGAGTTCGGAGAGATTTTCCTCCACCACCCAACGGGTTTGCTGAGGAAGGATAACACCTACCAGAATGGCCTTTTCGTGGGCTAATGGTGGATTCTTTTTCAGCAAATACCCTTGCACCTCCTCTTGTTTTGATTTATTTCGCCGCCCTCCTTGGCCGTCGATTCCCCAGAACAACGAATCTCCGGCTCCCCCGCCTTTCCGATTCCGGTCTATCGAACAGTGCTGCGAACATTTCTTAAACCATCCCTATTATACAAATGAATGGAGTAAAATTTCCCCGGCGTTGGCGTTCCCATCCCCTCACCGCTCTTAACCGGGATGACCGGTTTCCACCAGCTCCGGTACCGGGGTTTCTTTCCCCGCGGTACGGGCAATGATCATTTCCAGAAACAACAGAACCAGTGCCAACAGCAGACCATACTTCCATAACTCCTTCCCAAACCGCAGGTAGTGAATTTGCTGGGCAATGGGGGTCTCTGAAGAAAGCACCAGCGGTGCCGGGAAAAGTTTTGCCAGTTCGCTTTCCTCCAGAGGGGTAAAATACGATTCCCCCGGATCCACATTGACGGAAAACAGGGTCAACACATTGTTGTTATGGTATACACGATAATTGCCCGGCAGAAAGGTATCCTGGAATTGCAGCACCACCTGATCCCCTTTAACAACCGTATTAAGCTGAACGGGATTTCCGGCCGGATCGACCACAGAGAAGTTGAACGGGGCGGACAGATGGGCGAAAGCGGCCTGAAAAGGCTGACCACACAACAAGGTGCGGGCGGGCCCATGACGATACAATGCCGAGTAATAGATCATGCGGTAAAACAACGGAATGACCAGCCCTTTAAAAGGTAACAGGGTATAGGATTGCTGCAACGGCGTGGTGAGTACATATACCAGACCCCGCCGGACCGGTTTCAGGATCAGAAAGGGTATACGGTCGCCGGCCCGGATGAGCACCAGGGCCTTGGGGGAAGGCAAAACCCGCAGGCCGGCATACACTTCGATGGGATTTAACCGGGGTGGTGTTTTTTCAAACAATCCCTCGAAAATGGGATGTTGCCAGCGCAACCGACGCAGGGTTAAAAAATTTTCTTGTGGTCCCGGCGTGCCCCAGGGTTCCACCACCCGGCCGATGGTGAACCGAGCAAAAGCGGCCTGCAAGTGCCTTAACGAAGCCGATGCCGAAGGAATAAGGAGCAGCCCACCACCGCGATTGACGAATCCCGTTAACCGGGACAAAAAGGTTTCGGGGAAATTCTGCACCCCTTCCACCACAATAAAGTCGAAATCCAGGAAGTTGACCGACGACCAGCGGGAGAACGTTTCCCGCTGGTAGGCAAACACGTGTTTATCCAGAGCCGGTTTCAGAATCCAGGGAACAAAACTGGGCAGGGTGTCGCTTCCCACAATGTGCAACACGTTAATCGCGGCAGGCACATAAAAATGGAAAAACCGGCGATTATCCTCCAGCAAGGCATCGCTCTCCAGTTCCACATACCCTTGTACAAATCCCGTTTCCGAAAGGGTGAGTCGAAAGGAGGTTCCTTCCCGGCCTCCCGGCGCCACCGTGACCTTGGTCTGGGCCACGCGCTTTCCATTGAGCACAACCGATACCAGGCTGGTGAGATGTTTTTCCGATCCCGGGTTCGAAACGTAGGCCTGAATGCGAATGGGCTGATTCCGCTCCACCAGTTGAGTAACAACCGCCACGCTGTCCAGAGCAAGATTCTCCGACGGTCGATGAACAATGGGTAACACGATCAGGCGGATTCCGGCATCTTCCGCCAAATCCACGGCTTCGGACAGGTTGTCAGGGAAGGCGGTACGCTGCATATCCGAGAGCAAATACATTTCCTTATTGGCGAAGGGCGATGTTTTTAACCAGGCAACGGCGCGTTGAATCGCCGGAACCATGTCGCTCTTCAGATAATTGGGCTGGATTCGCTTCAACACCCGATCCCACAGCTCTTCAGAAAACGGTTCATCCCGGGCCAGGATGACTTCCGGACGGGTGGTCTGGATGAGGCTGATGCGGTCGCCTTCCCGAAATACGGTTTTTAACTCCACAAACCGTTGCCGCAGCTCCTTCAACAGGCTGCCGGTCAAATAGACCTCATTCAAAGAAAGCGAATTGTCCAGCAAGATGACCGCAGCAATGGGACTACGGTCCCGAAAAAACCCACCATGGCCGGATTTTAGGGTGGGACGCGCAAAAGCCAGAACCAGACTCATGATGATCAGGGTGCGCAAAAGCAGCAAAAGCCACTGGCGCAACCGAAAGGTTCGCATCTGTTTGCGTTCCAATCGTTTCAGGAACTGGATGGTACTGAAAGGCACCCGTTTAATGTTTCGACGACTCAACAGATGAATGATCAAAGGTATGGCGGCCGCAGCCAGAGCCAGTAGTATCGAGGGATTTAAAAACTGAATCATTTAGCCGTTTATTTCTCTCTTCAAGTTCAAATTTAAAATAATAGGCATCGACGCCATAAGCAAATCATTAAACCGGGAATATTCCCCCCAAACGGGACGCCGGTATGATGATATCCGGTTTTTCGGGGTGCAACGGATGTTCGGGGAATGATCCCCAAAATGCGCTCATCGGGGGCGTCAGTCAGCCTGTAACTTTGCGACATGAACTACATCCAATGCTTGCATGTGAAAAGGAGCATGAAACAAGAAAGGAATAAGGAGGAAATCATCATGGCGAAGTCCATTACGGTTACCGATAACACGTTCCAGCAGGAGGTGTTGGAGTCTCCCATTCCGGTGCTGGTGGATTTCTGGGCTCCCTGGTGCGCCCCCTGCCGAATCATCGCACCGGTGGTGGAGGAGATTGCCCAGGAATACAGCGGCCTGCTCAAAGTGGCCAAATTGAATACCGACGAAAATCCAGAAACCGCCATGACGTACCATATCATGGGCATTCCCACACTGGGCATTTTCGTGAACGGCCAGATGGTGGATCAAATTGTGGGGGCGTATCCCAAAGACTTCATCACCAACAAGCTGAACCGATACATTCAGCAGGCCTCGATGAAACATTAAGAGCACCAGGGAGGTCTTGCCGTCTGGTGTGGGCCGGGCGGTTACCTTCCTTTTTTATACCTGCTTACCCGCCTGTAATGAAACCGCAACCCATTGTTGAAGCAACGGACCGTCACCCTTGGAGGGGATGATAAAGCTGTTCCTTCCTCTCCTCTGTAAGGAGGCCATCCAGAGGTCAGTACGAAATAATTCTGGGTTAATCGTTGCTTCCTGGTTCTACATGCATGTAAATTTTGATGATTATTACAATAACGAGGTGGGAATGACGGGAAAAGCAAAGCGTCGGGTTTATCTGGATTACAGCGCCACGACTCCGGTGGATTCTCGGGTGTTGGAAGCGATGATGCCCTACTTTCAACAGGCGTTCGGGAATCCTTCCAGTGCGCATCAATTCGGTAAGGCGGCGCAGCAGGCGGTCGAGCAGGCCCGTCAAACACTGGCGCAGCTGCTCCGTTGCCGGGAGAGCGAAATCGTTTTCACCAGTGGTGGCACCGAATCCGATAATCTGGCCGTTCGCGGGGTCGCCTATGCCAATCGAGCAAAGGGAAATCACATTATCACCAGTCAGGTGGAACATGCCGCGGTACTGAAAACCTGCCGCCTTCTGGAAAAGGACGGATTCGCCGTCACTTACGTGCCGGTGGATGAATACGGAATGGTCGATCCAGATACGATTCGGCAGGCCATTCGAAAAGAAACCATTCTCATCAGCATCATCCATGCCAACAATGAAGTGGGAACCATCAATCCGATTGCGGAAATCGGGGCCCTGGCACAGGAACGGGGCATCTACTTTCACACCGACGCCGTGCAAAGTTTCGGGAAAGTCCCCATCGACGTAGAGGCCATGAACATCCACCTATTGTCGATTTCCAGCCATAAGATTTACGGGCCCAAGGGTGTCGGCGCCCTGTATGTGCGGCGCGGTATTCCGCTTCACTCCCTCCTCACCGGAGGGGGGCACGAGATGGGTAAACGGGCAGGGACCCATAATGTACCCGGCATTGTGGGTTTGGCCAGGGCCGCAGCAGTGATGATCGAGGAAATGGACCAGGAGCGCCAGCGGATCGGAGCGCTTCGAGAATACTTCTGGCAACAAATCCAGAAACGTATGGAACCGGTATACCTGAACGGCCATCCCCGACAGCGGCTGTATCACAATCTGAATCTTTCTTTTCCCGGCTGCGACGGCGAAGCCTTGCTGATGGCCCTGGACATGTATGGCGTCGCTGTATCCACAGGTTCCGCCTGCCAGTCCGGCAGCGCGGAGCCTTCTCATGTACTAAAGGCCCTGGGCATCGGTCGGGAACGAGGCACCTCCGCCCTGCGGTTCACGCTGGGACGTCTAACCACCCGGGAAGATATAGATTACGTACTGACAGTGCTGGAACAGGTGGTGGCTCAGCAACGTCAGATTCACAGGCACCGTTCCTGATGCCGATGGATGCCTGCGCCGGCTTTCACAACCCCTATTCATTACGTCAGGAGGCTTCCATGAAAACACGTTCCCATCCTTCCCCGTCATCGCAGCGACCGCTTGCAAACAATCACCAGGACCAATGGGTTTGTCCTGCATGCGGAGCAGCGCTGATTCAGGAAAAATGTAAGGTGGTGTGTCGCAGTCCCCAATGTGTCTACCGCATTGTCTTCAACTGCTCGGAATTTTAATTCTCCGACAATTGCCCCCGCTTCGGTCCAATCCGTAATGGTCGGGAACCGTCGTCCTTACCCGTGTATGGCGGTCTTTGCGTTTTTTGCGACAATGCGATTTCCAGGCGTCGCCGTTCCGGGAGCTCCGATCGACTCTTTCGGTTTGTAGGGTTCACCCCGGCATTCCGGGGCTTGAACGGGGATCAAAGAACGATCCGCTTTCCTACTGTTGCCGGCAGCCCGGAAAGAAAAACAGTCGTTTCAAAAAAAGCGCCTTGAGCAGGATTTCCACATCCAGCAACAGGGACTGATTCTTCATGTAAAACAGATGATAACGTTCCATGTCTTCGGGTATTTGAACCTTTTCCCAGTTTAACTGTACCAGGCCGGTGATTCCGGGTCGGTACCAATATTCCGGATGCATCGCCAGGGTCGTTTCGGCGGGAAAAGGCGAACCCACAAAGGAGAGTTTCCCCCGCAAAATTTCCCAGATCAACAGCCAGCGATTGATCCATCGCCGGGGATTGAACTCATCCACCTGATGGATGACTCTCCGCCCTTCCGGACCCGGGTCGATCTCTACCCGGCGCAAACGATTCATCCGCAAAAGCAGGATCGGTAGGCCGACCGGCAGGGTCATCAACAACACCAAAGCCGACAGTCCGACATCAAAACTCCTTTTGACGAAACGGTTAAAGGGGCGCCCGATGGCATAATCGATTTCCAGGAAGGGATAATCGTCCAGGCGCTCGATGGTGGACTTCCCGATCATAAACTCCGAGCTGGAAGGCACCATTTTAAACTCGACCCGGGCATCTCGAATACGGCTCATGGTGCCCAGAATCTGTTCGTAACTCAGCACATCGGTGGCAAAGATGACCTGACGGATGCGGTGGATGCGGATCAGGCCGTTGAGGTGGTCCAGTTTACCCAGAACGGGGACATCGTGGCGGTGTTGAAATTCATCGGAGTCCTTCACCAAGATCACCCCCAGCAACTCGTATCCGGGATCTCGCATATCCCGAATCCGATGATACAGGCTGGCCACTCCCTGACCCTCGCCCACCAGTACCGTTGGTTTGCTGAACCAATCTCTTCCCCATGCGGAACGGTCTCCGCTATAGAAACGCTTGAGTATGGCGCGCCAGCTAATCATGGCCAGAGGCGATAAAACCGCGGCGATCAATACCACCATGCGGGAAAAAGCAAACTGTTTTAAAAAAAAGGTCAAGGCCGCCAATAACAAAAAGGTTATGATGTTGGTCTTGATAATCTCCTGCACCGAGAAACGGTGATGCGGATATACCTGCAGATAAAAGGCGGTACTTAAAAAAATCGCCGTGGATATGGCGTGGATCACCCAGTATCCCGCAAAAAAGTCTTCCCAGCGGAAACCATGCTTGAATTGCATGCGAACATAAAACGAGAATAAGATGACCAGATTCAAAAGGGCCCCATCTACCAGCAAAGGAAAGTGTTCTTGCACGAAATTTTTTATATAGACAAACACGCCCCGTAAAACGATGCCCAGCACAATCAGCCAACGAATAAAAAACACCGTTCGCTGGGCATAATATTTCTGAAAAAACTGATACAAGGCCTTGTTGAAGGTGACCACATAATCGATGTTATTCTTTTTGGTGCTTTCCCCTTTATAATGGATGATCTGAGTATTGGGGACATAATAAATTTTATGCCCCGCCTGATTAATCCGATGGCAGAGGTCGATATCCTCGCAATACATGAAAAATTGTTCATCAAAATAACCCACTTCATCCAGCACTTTCTTTTTAATCATCATGAACGATCCGGATATGGCCGGAACGGTGTAGGTTTCGTCGGGATCGAGGTAGGTCAGGTTGTACTGTCCAAAGATCCGGCTTTTGGGGAACAGACGACTCAGTCCCACCACCTTCCAGAACGCAATCATCGGTGTGGGTACGCTGTGACGGCAGTCGACGGAGAACGTTCCATCGGGATTAATGATTTTGCAGGTAGCGGCGCCGGCATCGGGATGCCGGCGAAAAAACTCCAGGAGACAGGTAAAAGTATCTTCCTGCACCACCGTATCGGGATTAATGATGACGACATATTCCCCTTGCACCCGTTTCAAGGCCAGATTATTGGCTCGGGCAAATCCCAGATTGACCGGACTTTCGATCAACTGCACCTCGGGGAACCGTTTGTTGAGGTAGGGCACACTGCCGTCCACCGAGGCGTTATCGACCACGAAAATCTCGTGGGGGATGGTCCTCAGCGCCCGTTTCAGGGAAATTAATGCCTGCTCCAAATATTCCTTTACATTGTAATTGACAATGACGACCGAAATTTGCGGACGCTCAGCCATAGGTCTCCTTTAAAACAGCTTTACCCGCCGCTGAATCAATAATAATAGACTGCGGATGATGATTTGCACGTCCAGACGCAGGGAGAGATTTTCGATATAATAGATATCGGACTTGATGCGTTCTTCCAGGTATTTTTGGCCGGACTCGTAGCGGTAGCGGACTTGTGCCAGACCGGTCAATCCCGGTCGGACAAACAACCGTCGATGCAGGAACCGGAAACGCCGCTCGTTTCGCCGGTACCATTGGGGAGCTTCCGGCCGGGGCCCCACCACGCTCATCTCCCCTTTTAAAATATTCCAAATTTGGGGGAATTTATAATACCGTGTTCGAAAGATGAATTTTCCCAGGGGCGACAATCGGGCGGCCCGACCTTCTCCAAAATAATATTTCTCGGGAATCTGGCGTCCCATGCGAAATACATACAGCCGAAACGGCTGCCCGAATTTTCCCAGAGCCGTCACCGCCGTAATGGGAAAACGCTTGAACTGGAGAGAAATCAAAATCCAGGCCCCCACAACCAGGGGGATGTTTATAACCAGATTCACCAGGGCAAAAAGTATATCGAAGGCTCGTTTCATGATCCATTGCCAGGGCACCATGCGTTCCGGGAATACCCGCGTCAGGGCATGATTATCCACCGCGGCCCGGGAGCCTGATAACAGATGATGCAACGCCGGGGTCGTCTTCATCACCACATGAAAGCGATCACAAATGCTGATGATGTTCATTAAATCCGTGCGGGAATTTTCCGGAACGGCGATAATGATCTCCTCGATCCCGTAGCGCTGAATCAGCACGGGTAAATCCCGATATTCCCCTAAAATAGGCACCCCTTCGAACTGATGCATCTTATCCCTTTTCTTGACCACAATACCTTTTACGTGGTAAAGCAGATGCGGATTGGTGCGAATATCTCGAAGCAGATTGCGGGCCTGACGGGTGGCACCAATGAGGAGCGTATTTTTCAGGGAGTACTCAAATATTTGTTTCCGTTTTTCCAGCTCAATGATGCCTAATCGGCCGCCGTTCACAAAAGCGACCATGCATAACCAGTAAAATCCCAGGGTGGTAAGTTGAGAGGCATTCAATGGGCTGGAGGGATCGGTCGTTAAAAACCCCACCAACACAATGCCGAAGGTAATGACCCGGCTAACGCGGATGGTCTTTTCGAAACGGCCGATATCCCAGGGCATACTGTAGAGTCCATTGAGCCAGAACAACAAGACCCACCCGATGGTAAAAAACAGAAAGACGGGGTCCATCAAATAATCCTGAAAGGCCCGGATGGTAAATTGGGCCACCCAACCGGACTGGAATTTAAACCAATAAGTAAAATACAGGGCGGCATTGACGGCGACAAGATCGGAAAGGAAAATGAAGACCTGATGCCAGAGGCGGTTGAGATGGAGAGGCGGAGCATGATTGGAGGCTGCGGAGAGGGAACCGGTATGGGGATACCTTCGATAGGCTTCCACATATCCCAGACGTCGGGCCCAGTAGACGGCGGTAGCAAAAGTAATCAGAAAGAGAACATAACCGGTCACTTCCAGATAAATTACCATCAACACCCCCAGCACCATGTAGAAAAAGGCCACCACGTATAAAAGCCACACGGTATGCAGGTGGGACAATCCCAGCTTCAGCAGGCGATGATGGACGTGCTCCTTGTCCGGTTTAAAAGGACTTTCCCCCCGTCCCAGACGCCGGAAAAAGGAAATCAGGGTATCGGTAACCGGCACACCCAGCAACACCAGCGATGCCAGAAAGTAAATTTGATGACTTCGCGCCACCCGCAAAGACTCTATCGAAAAGAAGGCCAGAAGATATCCCAGTTGCAAGCTGCCCACGTCCCCCATAAAAATCTTTGCCGGATGATAATTGAAACGTAAAAAGCCCAGCACCGCCCCGATGATGGAAACGGAAAGGATGACTAAGAACAGATCGCCCTGGAGATAAGAAATGATGGCAAAGCCGAGGAGCGCAATGAAAGCGATTCCCCCGGCCAGGCCATCGAGCCCATCCAACAAATTCAGGGCGTTGATGATGAAAATGATCCACAATACAGTAAAGGGATAGGCCAGCCATCCCAGGTTCAGGGTGGTGCCTCCGGGACTGACAAAAGCTTCGATCACACATCCCCCCTGCACAATCAGGGCCGCCGCCAGGAATTCCCCCAAAAACTTTTGCCAGGACGACAAACCCACCACATCGTCCAAAACGCCGGTAAAAACGATGACCATCCACCCCACAAAGAAAGAATAGTAGTTGACCCACTCCTGCCAGGGAAGCATATTCAATATTTTGGCCGACAATAAAGCTGCCAGAACGGCCAGAAAGATTCCGACTCCCCCCAAAACGGGCTTGAATTCTTGATGCATGCTCCGGGCAGTGGGAAACGACCCGATACGGTACCGCGATGCCACCAGCCGACAACAATTGACCGCCGCCAAAGCGGTTACCAGAGATATGCCAAACAGAAGCACCAGGTTCATAAACCCTCGCTGCCCTTCATGGTAACCTGTTCATTTTACCCTTTGCCATTGCAATCCATCCTCACCCGGGCATCCATTCAGCCCGAATCCTGGGGACAGTCTCAATCACGGGCTTCCGGTATAAAAACCTTGTTTTTCCGGAAAGCAACGGCTTTTTCCCTTCCCCGTCCGAGGTCTGTTGGGTTTTGGTCCTATTCGGTATCCAGCCGTTTTACCACCCGGGCCGGCACCCCGGCCACGACCGTGCGGGGCGGCACATCCTTTGTAACCACCGCCCCGGCGCCGACAATGGCCCCTTCGCCGATGGTAACCCCGCATAAAATGGTGGCACTACTCCCGATGCTGGCGCCCTTGCGAACATAAGTGGGGATGCACACCCAATCCTCTTCGGCCTGCAGGCTGCCATCGGAATTGGTCGCCCGGGGATATTTATCGTTAATAAAGGTAACATTGTGGCCGATGAAACAATTATCCTCGATATGCACCCCCTCACAAATGAAAGTGTGGCTGGAGATTTTACAATTTCGGCCAACAGTAACGCCCTTCTGAATTTCTACAAATGTTCCGATTCGGGTATTATCACCAATCTCGCAACCGTAAAGATTTACAAACGAGTAAATCTTCACATTCTTTCCCAACTTCACATCATCCGTAATGTTCACAAATCTCATAATAAAACCTCCTTACCACGATTTTTAATCGATTCTTCCGAAGCCTCTAAAATTCGTACGACCTGTAATCCCAACTCCCCCCCCGAAATGGGACTGGCCATACCGGTGATACAGTCCACAAAATGTTGCATTTCCACGGCCAGAGCCTCCGTCTGCGGAATTTTGGGGCTATACATATCCCCCGTTCGGTACTGGATCAGGGTATTATAAATCTGGTCGGTGGTTTGAATGACTTCGATGCCTTTGTCATACACCTTTACCTTTTCGCTGGGGGAATTGTCATCCCAAACAATCATTTTCTTGGTGCCGCTGATCAGCGTCCGGCGAATCTTCACCGGGGACAACCAGTTCACGTGGATATGAGCGATAAGCTTTGCCGGGTAATACACCGTCAGGTAGGCGACATCTTCCAGCCCGTTCCCCAGATGATCCGATCCAGTGGCCACTACAGCCTCCGGTGGAAGATCAATCACGTAGTTCATGATCGAAATATCATGGGGGGCAAGATCCCAGAGCACATTAATGTCATGCTGAAACAGCCCCAGATTCACCCGAACGGAGTCGAAGTAATACAAATCACCGATTTCCCCGACGCAGACCAGTTCTTTGATCTTTTGCACCGCACCGGTGAACAGGAAGGTATGATCGACCAGCAGGGTAAGGCCTTTCTGTTCGGCCAGATTAATCAACTCCTCCGCCTGGCGGGAAGTCGCGGCCATCGGTTTTTCAATTAGCACATGTTTTCCCGCCAGCAGAGCCTCCCGGGCCAGTTCAAAATGGGTAAACACCGGGGTACAAACGGCGATGGCCTCTACCCGGGGATGGCGGATAACCTCTCGATAGTCTCGAGTGGTTTGAATGAAAGGATACAGCGATTGAATGTAGCGCAGCCGTTCGGGTTTCAAATCGGCGCAAATGGGTACGCTGGTATTGGGATTCGCAACCAGGTTGCGTATGACATTGGGTCCCCAATATCCCACCCCGATCACACCAATCGAGATGTTGAGCTTTTCCTTTCCATGCTTCATAGCCAATCCCTTAAGCGATCATCTTTTCATGAAAGGAATTTATAGTTTTTCCTGAATAATCTTTAAATATTTCTCAGAAAGTTGATCTCTGTCAAAATACTTTTCAACGAATAGTCGGCCATTGCGCCCGAACTGTTTTCTGAGACCCTCATCACGGTATAATTTAAGTATCGCTTCTTGTAATTGTTGAACATTTTCGGGTTCCACGAAAATACCCGCACGGGCTTTGTCTACTACCAGTTCCCGCGCCTCTCCACACACACTGATAATTATGGGTTTGGCCATGGCCATAATCTCGAAGACCTTGGAAGGGATTACACTCTTGAAAAGAGGCAATTTCCGTAAGGGCACTAATACAACATCTGCCAGCTCATAATACGAGGGTAGTTCTTCCTTGGATATCTGATCGATGAAGATGACATTGGTTAATCCCATGTGTTGAACCTGATCCATCAAGCGCTCCTTTTCCGCCCCTTCACCCACGAACAGAAATTGAATTTCGGGCATCCTTTTTAACCGCTTCGCACACCACAAGACATTATGTAATGCATGCGACAACCCATGGGTTCCGATATAAGCAATAACAAACTTTCCTTTCAGGCCGAGCCGTTCCCGGAGACCACGCATTTCTTTTCCGGGCGTAAATAAAGACAAATCCACTCCGTTCTTGATCACAAAAATTTTACGGGCGGGAATCCCGCGAGAAGCGATAATATGCCTGGACGAATCGGACACGGTAATGATTGCCCGTGCCTTCCGATACAAGAACAATTCAATTTTCTCAAGCAATCGTATTATCACCCGGTTGTTTAATTGTCCCAGCTCGACGATGGATTGGGGCCACAGGTCCCGCACTTCGAACACGAATTGAGCCCCTTTGAGTCGACTCAAAATGTATCCGGCGATTCCCACCAAAAATTGAGGACTGGTGGCAATCACCACATCAACCGGCCCCACTTTTCTTCCCCCGACCATTACCGCAGACAGCATGAAGGACAGATAATTCAATATGCGCTTACCAAACCCCTTGTTGGCGGCAGGAAAAATCATGGTCCGAACCACAGGAACACCCTCGATCACTTCTTTCATCAACCATTTATGCCGATACGCCGGAGGGATAATTCCCGTGGGATGATTCGGGAAACCCGTCAATACCGTGACGGGCACACCCTTTTTAATCCAGTATCTGGAGGTCTCGAAAACCCGAGCGGAGGGCGCTCCCATCTCCGGAGGGAAATACTGGGATAAATACAGAATGTTGAATTTATAACCCATTTTCGAACCTTTGTGAAATCAGACGAATTTCCTATTCCCCAATGCCCATCCAATTAACCGATTAATGCCTTGTAAGCTTCCAACAATTTTTTTTCTTCCGTATCCCAGGAAAAATATTTCCGGGCGTTTTCCATATTGAGCTTACTTATTCGCATCAGCCTATCGCGGTTTGAAACAAAATCGAATATAGCAGTAATTTCGTTTTTTATATTAAAAATGTCAACAGTCATGCCAAATTCAATGCGTCGATTTAGTTCCACCCAATCGGGGAAATTGCTGCACATAACCACTAAACCGTTCCCCATGTATTCGAATAACTTGGTGGGCAGGGTCTCCATGTAATTCCGGATTGGATGGAGAAACAAGATTCCGATATGGGCCTTTTGGACCAGGGCCATGGCCTTCGTGTGATCAAGATAACCGTATAAAGTGATTTTTTCCTCCAATTGATTGAATCGGATGAAATCCTGAATACGCTTTTCGTAACCCTTATTGAAAATCGGTCCGATGATGTGAAACCGACAATCGAATTTTGTATTCAAATATTTGATCAACAACAAGGCTTCGGTAATGCCTCGCTTTTCAGTAACCCCACCCACATAAACAAAATGTAAACACGATTCCATATCCCATGGCTTTTCTGCATAAGGCATTGCGGAGTGATTCAGAACATAATTCTGTATGATTGCGACGTTGGGATGTTGTCTATAATACCGTGTGTAGCCTGCTTCGGCCAGGATCAGCAAATCAATATGGGGTAACGATTTTTTTTCCAGGAACACATAAACCTTACTAAAAACATTTCGCAACACTTTTGGAAGATAGTCTTTGTGAGAAATGGCGTCCGGATAATTTTCGTGAATATCATAAATCAATTTGCTTTTTCGGGTGAGGAAATATCGGAGAAAGGGCAGAAACACGGCCAGATCCGGATCATGAAAATGGTAAACATCCGCCTTGATTTTCAAGAAATAAAATCCAATTTTTACCAGACGAAGAATTCGGAAAACGATACCCCCTCCCGCGTTCAGCCAGAGGAAACGAACATCTTCTTCCGGAACAGCGTTTTCTGTTTTTTTGACCACAAACCAAATTTCTGAATAACGCTTCTTTAAGGAATGGATCTCTTTATAAAATATGCGCACATCGTTGGGATGATGTTGTGACGTGATCACACAAATGCGTTTTTTTACTCTCATGTTCGATGTCATATCGCCGTTCTGGTGGTTAAGGCCTCTTTATAAAGTTTTACATATCGATTCACATTTTCTTCCCAGGTAAATTTCTCAAGAACCGTTTTTTTCGCATTGGCCTTTATGTGAGCCGTTGCGGTTTTACGCGAAAGAATTTTGTGGACGACATTCACAAAATCGCTGACATCATCTGGATCGACCAGATAACCATTCACGCCGTGCCGGATAATCTCTGCTATTCCTTCGTTCCTGGAACCAACGACTACTTTTCCAAAATACATCGCCTCTAAATAAACGATGCCGAAAGCCTCGTTCTTGCTCGGCAAAACAAACAAGTCGCAATCCCTAACATAGTTCAAAGCGATTTCTCTGGGTAATGCTCCTAAAAAGAATGTAAAGCCATCAACCCCTAATCTCTTGGCCAAATCATGAAAATAATCCCTATCTTCCCCGGAACCGATAATATAATAATACAAGTCCGGGAATCGCCGTTTCAAGATCGGCAAGGCTTGCAACACGGTTTTATAACCCTTCTGTTCAATGACTCGTCCAACCGAGAGCATTCGTATTGCCTTAGGATTGTTATCCCTCCACTGAACATTTGTGCGTAAAGAGGGAATATGAACTCCATTGTAAATGACTTCAAGACGTTTAATACAAGGGGTCAAATTGTATTGATCCAATAATGATCGGAGTTTATGACTCACCACCCCCACAAACGAAGCCTGTTTTAACACATGACGAATCCGATAATAATTCAACCGACTTCTGGGAATGCTTTTCAGCAAATCCGCCCCATGGACGGTCACCCCGAAGGGAATTCCGTGAATCTTGCTTAAATACGAAGCCACCACCCCATCGGGTAAAACCACATGAGCATGAATTAAATCAATTTTAACACGCCCTAAGAACCGTTCATAAAAAGAAAAGGCAGAAGCCCACATTAAATCGCCTCTTACGAAAAAAAACTTCAATTTGGGTATGGAAAAAAATCGCGGATAAAACACCTCCAGTTTGTGCAGGGGTAAAACCCGGGGAACTTGGTGATACCGGTACCAATCGCTTTTGCGGGAAATAAAAGGCGGAACGAAGGGAACGGGAGATACGACAAAGACTTTGTGCCCGGCTCTGGATAAATACGTACAAAAATCATAAACAAATATTCCATTTATGGGAAATACAGGGTTGGGAAACATGTGGGAATGGACCAAGATATTCATTTCGCTTTTCCTTGACTAAAAGCTAATTCTTGTTCATTTTTGGTAAAAATTTTCTATAATACTGGACAATATCCGTCAATAAAAAGGTGTATAAGACAAATCCCATGAGCTGGAAATATTTAAGATAGTGAGGATGCTGCAAAGGATAAACGAGTATCAACAATCCTAACGCCAGACGACCCATTAATCGAAAATTCCTTTTTGAAATGCTGATGGAGGATGATGACAGTATAATTATCAATAAACTTACGATGGCAACCCCCTGGGTAAAAGCATAACTGAAAATGGCCCCATTTAATTGAAAACGGTTTACCAACAAGTAAGAGGAAACCACTAAAACAACACTTTTAATTCCCTCCAATGCGAGGAATTTTTTAAATTGATCGGAAGAAATCAAAACAAATAGATAGAAAATGTAAACGGCATCGAAAAACTTTAAAAATAAAAACAAGTTTAAGGCGTGTTTCATCTTGACAAATTCGGTGTTATAAAACAGAATTAAAAACAGATCCGGAAAAGCCATGATCAGCGCAACAATCGGATAGATGATATTCAGCAAAAATCTTAAATTATCATTGAGTACCTCCCGGAAATTGTTTTTGGCACTGCTTAAGGTGGGAAACAGATACACGGCAAAGGCCATAATCACAATATTCACGTATTGGGTGATAGACCAGACGGACTGAAAAAAACCATTAACATTGAGGCCACCCAGTTGCACAATAATGGTACGAAAGACCACCAAAGATGAAAAGGCCAACACTTTTCGAGCTATATATATGGAACATAATTCCAGAAATTTTAGGAATTGATCCTTTTTGATGTTCGCTTTTTTTTTAAACAACAAATGCCATTCGCTTTTTAGGTGCGTGAAGAAGATGATAAAGCTCACTATCCAGTAAAAATAGAGATTATAGATCACCCCCGTCATTCCAAACGCCCATACCAGCGGAACAATAGAGAGTACACCGAATATTGCGGCTAAATTTTGTCCCAATGCCAAAGCCTTAAATTGTTTTTTGGCACGGACGAGATTCTCCAATAAATAGGATAAAGAATAGACGGGTCCCAAACCGATTAAAAGAAGCAACAACCCCTGGAAACGTTCAGAACCAAACAGCAGGGTGGAAAAATAGGAGGCGAAGCACAAAAAAAAAGACACGAATAATAAATTGCTGACTATCAGGACATACAAGGAAAAACGTAAAATTGGAACCGTTTCGTGAGTCTCTTCTTTTATACTGATTTTTCCGCTTAATTGATGAACGATTAATGAAAATACACCGAAATCAATGATATTTGATTGAAAGTTGTAGAAAGTAATTATTTGCCCTAAGATACCCACATGTTCAACTCCTAAGACAATGGAAACGAACTTGGCCCGAATAACACCGGTTAAATTCCGCAATACGGCGGCGGTGTTAAAATAGACAATATACTTCACATGTTTTAAATTCATATGGGCAGTAATTCCATTACTGGGGGTTCCACCTTAACCTTTGTAAGCAAAAAATTAAACTGATAATAATCCAGAAATTATTATCAAATAAACCGCCACCATAAAATTGATAAAATATCAAGTACGCCACAAAGGTAATCACCAATGCACTCCCCATGGTGTATTCATCTTCCCGGACATGGGGGTGCTTCAATACCCCGATCCCTGTGGACAAAATCTTCCCGATGATCCATAAAAATATCAGAAATCCTACAATTCCCAATTCCGCCAGAATGGTGTAAAATATATTGTGAGGTTCTACGACCCCCAGGGTATTCTGGGGTGGAATGATTTTGGGAAACACGACGGGAAAGCCCCGAAAACCAACGCCCCATAAATAAGAATCAAAAAACATTTTAACGGCACCAATGCCCAGATAAATCCGTACCCGGGAAGACTCATCAATTTCCCCGGTAAAAACCCCAAAAAACCGTTTTATCAGATTGAACAGAATGAATTGATAGTTGGGGAATAATAACAAGATCAACACTCCCAACAAAAACAAAGCCACAATAACCTTCTTTTGCCGAAACCATATTGCCATCATGAGTAAAGACAAGGATATAGCAATCCAGCCACTTCGGGAATATGTAGAAATTATCCCTAAAAACAATATGATAAACAAAATCGCTCCGATGATTCGTTTACTCCAATGGATCTTTCTGTTTAATGTAATCGATGCGGTTAAAAGAATGGGAAGAAAAAAATGCGTGGCGAATATGTTCGGGTCTTTCTGAACCCCGGTGGCCCTCGAAATAATTTTTTGACCCGAAGTTAGAAATCCCAACACAGCGGCTTCTTTGTTAAGCAGCCCCTCCTTTATTGAAACAATACTGAGTATAACGGATATAAACACCACAACTCCCAGAATGAATGTCAACTGTTGCTTTGTTCTGATCGTATTGAGCAACAGATAAACCATTCCGATCAGAAAAAACAATCTTAAAGCATACAGAAGGCCTTCAGAACGGTTGGGGGAGTAAATAAGAGAGAATAAAATGAAAAGAAAAAAAAGAGACCATTCCATTTCGTGTCCTGTCAACCGTAAATGAAAATTTCGCGACAGAAAAAAATTCAATCCAAAAACAATAAAGGAAAGTACTAAAAAGATTTGAAAAAGAGAAAAAGGGATAACGGCGTTTTGAAACAGGACGATGAAATACCCTAAGTACGAACCTATGGGAATCCAGACGACCATCAGGTAAGGATCTTTTAGAGAACCCAGAAGGTATAGCCCCAAAATCGCTGCAAAAAGTATGGCAATGATTCCCACAAAAAATGTTTCTTGCAGGATTGCGGGTACAACAGCCAAGATCGCAAAGGATAATAAGTAAATGGTCTTATCGGTAAGTAACACCGGGATATATCGATACCGTTTTACCATTGCATTTTCAGCTTCACTGATTTCGACCCAATTGCATAACGACTACATCCAACGGTTCAAGACGTTTGTTTACCGGGTGACCATTGACGTCACGGATGTAATAGGTGGTTGATTTATCAGAATTTGCCAATATTAAGAACCGCTGCTCACTGTCCGTGGTTTTTATACAGAAATGCACTTTTTCCTGAAGGATACCGGAAGATTCTGTATTTCCCTCAAAAACGAACCGGTACCTTTTGATTTCCCTTAGAACATCCATTAACAATTGGAAATAGGTCCAGGAGGCCTCTTTTTTGGACCAAATCAATACTCCGGTAGCTCCATGAATCATCGAAAGGTAAATTTGACAACGGACGTTTTTAACGTAATCCGTTACCGATACATGTTTGGGTTTTGCCACCGCCGCACCATCAAAAAACAACCACACGGGTTTATCTTGGCCACAGGCATCTTTGATGGCATTTACCACGATTGCAGCCGCTTCGGGATAACGAAAAAAGTCCGGGTAACTATTTACGCTGAACACATCCGCGCTGCTATGGTAGAGCAACGCCGTCTGGAAGACGTTGTAATAATATTTTTCCCGAAACAACGGCCACGGTCGCGGTCGCCATGTGTTGCTGGTGGCGTCAAAATAGTAGAGAGAGGTTCCATCAGCGGCATAATTATAAGTATATAATTTTTCCGGATCGCCCTCCAATTGCTCCGGATGAATGCCGGAGGGTAAGTGTTCGGGCAATCGGGAGAAAGTCTTTGCGTGAATCAGTTCGTAATTGAACCGATCTCCTTTTAAGGAACCAAAAAGATCCAGTAAAATCACCTTTCCCGGACTTCGGCGTCTCACTTCCTGAGCATACTTAAAAACGATCGCCGGGTGCCAGGCCCAATTTTGAAACCCTGTATTGGGTTCATCCATCAGAAACCAGATAAAATTAAAAGGGGCAAAACGTTGTAGTACGGGCTCAACGATCTGATTGCCGATGTAGTCCTTGTAATAGGTTTCGATATTGTCCTTCACAAACCGCATCTCCCTGTAATCGATATGGCCGCTTCCATCCTTATCCGGGGTGTACAGGGAATCTCCCACGAAACGTTTCACCATTCTCCATTGGAAGAAATCCCATCCGGTCATCAACACGGATTCGGCCATGTAGCTCTGTTCTCTTCCAAATTGGCAGTAGATCAGATTGAATAATTCCGCCATTTGTTTAAATCTTGCGATATTTGCCGAATCCGTGTCTACTTGAGACAATTTGGCCTCATACCCGGGTATGCCCCAAAGGCCCAGGGCCAAAAATTTCTCTCCATCCTTATAGACCCATCCCTGTTTAACCGACCACTCGGGAGGTTCAGGATCATCCCCGGGCTTGAACCCATAAAGCAGCAATATACCGGTTAGTAAACCCATCCAAATGAGTCTCAAGGGTGCCTCGATTTTCGAAACGGCCAATCTTTCCTCAACGACGCCGATATTCTGCTTAAATATTGATAATTCTGGCTATTCTTGCGCTTTTCACTTTCGTAAAAATCTTTAACGAACACCACAAACAGGGCAAAGAAAATACCGAAGGTTAATCCGGCCAGCACAATATATATCCGTTTGGGTTTATACTTATATGTCGGTACTTTTGCGGGATCCAGGATTTGGATTCCCTGGGACTGCATCTCTACCTGCAAACGCATTTGCTCGTATTGAGGATAAACAAATTCATATATCTTATTTTGAACCGTTACTTCACGAAACAACTTGGCATATTGGAGGGCTAATTCGGGCATTTTTTCCAACGGCTGGAAAAATTCATTCTCGGTTCCCTCCACCTCCCGGAGCATTTCCGCATACTGCTTTTTAATGGCATTTCTTTGATTGATCAACTGTAAGTATTGAGGATTATCCCGGGAAACGGTATTCTTTAAAATTTCCAATTGAATTTCCGTCTGGACCAACTGAGCCTTTAACTCCGCCACCTGTTTTATCAACTCTTCCATTTGGGTTTCTATTTGAAAAACACCAAAACGTTGTTGAAAATTTTTAAAGTTGAGTTCGGCATTCTGCAATTCTTTTACATTTTCCCGATATCGTTTCTCGATTATCTTGTATGTATAATAGGCCCGTTCTTTATTGAGCTGTTTAAGAATAGAATCCAATTGATGAATGTAATATTCGGTGACGGCTTCGGCCCGCTCGGGATTTTCGTCAATAAAAGAAAATTCCACTGCAATCAGGGGATTAAAACCGAAGCCTCCTTCCCGGATTTCGTGGATTTCAATATTGGATGCTAACTGTTTTAACAATATTTCCATCTTATCATTGCCATAAATTTCGGCAAAATTAAATTTGCGAATGACCCGCTCCATCAACGAGCGGCTCCGAAGAATCACTAAAATGGCTTCCGGGTTGATCTCCTGGGTGGTGACTGTGGGTTGAAATAATCCCCCTAAGAATCCGGGAAACCCCGCGCCCTGACGAGGGGGCGGAAAAAATCTTACGGTGCTTTTATAACTTTTGGGCCAGACCAGACTGATGATCAAACTCAACAAGGTAATCGATAAAACAATTTTAATGATCAACCATCTATTTTCGACTAACTTTAGTAATACCGCCAGCAAATTCACATCCTTCTGATTCATCGGCCCTTCCTTACCATTATCGAGATGTTTGAATTAAGGCAAAAACGCTGATCGCCATGCTCACAACAGGCATAAGGATCGCCATATAATCTTTCACAATTTCCCGATTTCTTCGGGGGACAATGACGATATCTCCCTTTTCAACGATCACATGAGGGCCTTTTTCCACCCGGCCCGTCCGGGAGTGGATGACGGTGAGGTGGTCCAGGCTTTTTGCTGTTTCCAGCACCCCGGCAAAACCGGCGTAATCCAAGGCCGTGTAATTGGCCAAATATGGATAGGGACCCGGTTGGGTCACTTCTCCTCTTACATAAACCATTTCCCGCGTGGAGGGGATAATGATTCGATCTTTGGTCTGCAATTTTTCGACCCGTGCAGGGGAGTTGCTTTCCAACAAATTGTAAAATTTTTTCTGATTCCCCCGGATCAGGACAATGCTTTCAATGTCCGACCGGCGGTTGATGGCCTGCAAACGCGTCAAGAAGGCATACAGGGTTTCTTGAGGACGAATCTGGTAGATTCCCTGGGAGCCCACATTTCCTTCAATGATGACATAACTTCCCTGCAGATCAATCGGGGGAACGTATATGATATCGCCTCCCTGCAAGTAGGGATTTTCTTTCAGGTTGCCGGTTAAATAAAAATCGCTGATGTTGATGGTATCGACCCGGCCATCGTAATGGCGCAGCTGGATTCGGGTATCGTCCCCCCAATTGGTTAATCCACCCGCCAACTGGATGGCATCGCTCACCCGATCCGACGCCCTTAAGTAATAAGTGCCGGGTTCCGCTATCTCCCCCACCACAAACACTTTGAATTTGCGGAGTCGCAGCAATCGCACCGCAAATCGGGAGTTCTTGAAATGTTGGGCCAGCAGCGCCCGGATCTTCCGGCCGGCGCCGGCCAGCGTCTCGTTGGCTACATAAATCTGGGACATCCCGGGGATGACCAGAAACCCTTCCGGGGTAACTTCGCTGACAAATTGGGCCTCCATGACTCCCCAGACCTTCAAAAGCAATTGATCTCCAGGTCCCAGTATATAGGCGGTGGAATCGATCTGCCGCTCCAGGGCCTGCTCCAGGAATTGGCGTTGGGGAATGATCTGTTCGTTGGTTCTTTCCAGTTGCCGTAAATCGATGTCAAACACCTTGGCCCGCTCCTGGGTGGTTTGAACCTGCTGAGCCAGCAGTACGCCGGTAAACATCAGGATCCATATGCTGAATCGAGCCTTCATTTATTCCCCCCTCAATATTTTCACGATCCGTTCGGCGGTATGACCATCCCAGAGCTCGGGCACCACCCCCTTCTTCCACCGACCTTCCAGAATTCTTCGGGCACATTGAACCATCTTCTCCGTATCGGTACCCACCAATTCATTGGTCCCCAATTCAATCGTCACCGGACGTTCCGTGTTTTCGCGAATGGTCAGACAAGGAATCTGCAAATAGGTCGTTTCCTCTTGAATGCCTCCCGAATCCGTCATGACAAATTTGCTGTTCTGCATCAATTGCATGAAATCCAGATATCCGATGGGTGGAATCAACCGAAGATTGGGAATTCCGGCCACCCGCTCTTTGAGTCCAAAATGATTCAGATTCTTTTCCGTCCGGGGATGTACGGGAAAAACGATCGGGATGTCTTTTTGAATTTCCTCGAAGGCATCCAGAATTTTTCCGAAGTTTTCCGGTTCGTCCACATTGGAAGGGCGGTGTAGCGTGACCAGCGCAAATTGTTGCGGTTGGAGGTGTAACGCTTCCAGGATGTTCGACTTCTTGGCCTGTTCTAAATAAAAGATTAACGAATCGATCATTACGTTGCCCACATAGTAAATTTTGGTGGCCGGTATGCCCTCTCGCATCAGATTTTCGTTACCGCTCTTTTCCGTGGTGAACAGATAATCCGACAAGGCATCGGTGATCAAGCGATTGATTTCTTCGGGCATTCGGCGATCGAAACTGCGCAATCCGGCCTCTACATGGGCCACGGGGACCCATAATTTTGCCGCCACCAGGCTGCAGGCCACGGTGGAGTTGACATCGCCCACCACCACCACCAGATCCGGCCGGACATCCAAAACCACTTTTTCAAATGCCAACATGATCTTGGCGGTCTGTTCGGCGTGACTCCCCGAACCCACACCCAGATAGATATCGGGTTCGGGCAATCGAAGGTCTTCAAAAAACAGCTTGCTCATGCGGTCGTCATAATGTTGGCCCGTGTGAACCAAGATGGGTTCTAATTCGGAATGGAATTTCACCATGGCCCGGTGGATAGGGGCGATCTTCATGAAGTTCGGCCGGGCGCCTACCACATTCAAAATTCTTTTCATGGAATCCTCGATAAAATTACAAGTGCAAAATTTACACCGGGGCCTCATATATCGCAAGGTATAAATCATCTTGCGCGGTTGGGAGTCTGTGTTCAACTTGATCGTGCAAACAGACGTTTGCCCAATGGAAGACGGGCTTTGGGAGGACCAACGAAGGCCTCTGTCCCGGGGTGAAAAGGGAGGTTATTCCAGCCAGTTATCGACGATGTCCAGCTTTTTCACCGCTACTCTGGCGGCTTCTTGTTCGGCAATCTTTTTGCTTTTTCCCCGCCCTTCGCCCAGCACTTCGTCCCCCACGCGCACCTGCACCACAAATTCCTTGGCGTGGTCCGGCCCCAGTTCTTGAATGACACGATATTCAGGCAATCCTTTCCCCTTGCTCTGAACAAACTCCAGCAGAATGCTTTTATAATTTCGATACAACCCTCTACGAATGATCTTCTGGAAGTCTTTCAACAGGTGTTGCTGGACAAAGGAACGCGCCGTCTGCAGGCCTTGATCCAGGAAAATCGCCCCCACAACCGCTTCGAAAGCATCGGCAAGAATGGATTGTCGCTGTCGTCCGCCGGTTTTTTCTTCCCCCCAATTGATCAGGATCATTTCACCCAGCGAGATTTTTACCGCAATATCTGCCAGTACCGGCTTGCTGACCAGGATCGATTTGACCTTAGAGAGTTGTCCCTCGGTGCGCTGGGGAAATTTTTCGTACAGATAATGGGTCACTATCAGGTCCAGCACGGCGTCCCCTAAAAATTCCAGCCGTTCGTTGGAATTAATCCGAGGTTCGTTGGTAATGTTGAGGTAGGAACGATGTTTCAGGGCGGTGATCAGTAATTCCGGATGCCGGAAATGTATGCCGAACTTTTCTCGAAACAGGGCAGCGGCATCCACCTCATCGTCCTTCTTAGCGGCCGATGAGGTGGTGTTGTTTTTCCGGCGGTTCGTTGTCGTTCTACCCAGTAGTTTTCTGAATAAATCCAAATGCACGTTCCCGAATTATTCAAACTTGCTAACCGTAATACATGCGTTATGCCCACCAAATCCGAAGGTGTTGGAAATGGCGGCGCGGACTTTTTTATCGACGGGTTGATTGGGGGTGTAATTCAGGTCGCATTCAGGGTCGGGTTCTTGATAGTTGATGGTAGGTGGAATCACATCATGATAGACGGCCAGTACGGAGGCGATCAATTCTACCGCCCCTGCGGCGCCCAGCAGATGTCCGATCATCGATTTGATGGAGCTGACATGAAGCCGATAGGCATGGTCGCCGAATAAGGTTTTAATGGCATCGGTTTCGGACTTATCGTTATAGGGGGTGGAGGTACCATGGGCGTTAATATAATCGATTTCTTCCAGGTTGAGCCGGCCATCTTCCACCGCCCGTCGCATGGCTCGCACGGCTCCTTCGCCCCCCGGGGCCGGCGCCGTGATATGATAGGCATCCGCCGTGAAACCGACCCCGCGCACCTCGGCATAAATGCGGGCGCCCCGCTTGCGGGCATGCTCCAATTCTTCCAGCACCAGAATACCACCCCCCTCGCCCATGACAAAGCCATCCCGCAACCGATCGAACGGTCGGCTGGCATGTTGAGGATCGTCATTGCGAGTGGACAAGGCTTTCAGCGCGTTAAAGCCCGCCAATCCCATGGGAGTAATGGAGGCCTCCGACCCTCCCGCCAGGATGATATCGGCATCGCCATAGCGGATCAAGCGCACGGCATCGCCGATGGCATGAGAGGCCGTTGCACAGGCAGAAACCGTGGCATAATTGGGCCCTTTTAAATTGTATTTCATGGAAACATGGCCGGCGGCAATATCAATGATCATCTGGGTAATAAAATAAGGACTCACCCGCCGGGGGCCTTTTTGCAAAAATTTCGAGTGCTCCGTTTCGAAAGATTGCAACCCCCCAATGCCCGAACCGATGACGGCGCCGGCACGTTCGGGATCGATCCGATCAAAATCCAGCCCCGCATCTTTTACCGCCTCTTCGGCGGCCACCATGGTATACTGACTGAACAAATCCATTCGGTTGATCTCCCGGGCGGATAACACCGTTTCGGGGTGAAAATCCTTTACCTCGGCCGCAAAATGGGTGGCAAATTCCGAGGGATCGAAACGGGAAATGGCATCCACTCCGTTGCGGCCCTCCAACAGTCCCTCCCAGAACGCTTTGACGGAATTGCCAATGGGGGTTACCGCCCCCATGCCGGTCACAACCACTCGTCTATTCATAGAGCCTTCCTTAATTTTTTCACCTCTTCTCCCAAAACAGAAGGGGTGACTCAAAAACTTCTGAACAAGATTCCCTCACCCTTTCCGGACAAAAGAAAACGGATTTTTTTTGAGTCACCCCATTTAGGGAAATTATTCGGCTTCCTGGATCTTTTGGCTTAAATACTCGATGGCCGCCTGCACGGTGGTGATTTTCTGAGCGTCTTCGTCGGGAATTTCCACGTTAAATTCTTCTTCGAACGCCATCACCAGCTCCACCGTATCCAGTGAATCGGCTCCCAGATCCTCGATGAAATGGGCTTCCGGAGTCACTTTTTCCGGTGCCACCCCCAGCTTGTCCACGATAATATCCTTGACCTTTTCTTCTAAAGACATACGACCTCCTTTTAATTATTTAGGTTTCGGTTTATAATTAAGCCATGACCATACCCCCATCCACATTGATCACCTGACCGGTGATATAAGCGGCGGCGTCGCTGGCCAGGAACACGGCCACCCCGGCCACATCGTCCACGCAACCCAAACGGTTTAAGGGAATTTGTTTTTGAAGGGCTTCCCGCACACCGGCCTCCAGCGTTGCAGTCATGTCGGTCTCGATATATCCGGGTGCAATGGCATTGCAGGTGATGTGGCGCGAGGCCAGCTCCCGGGCTACGGAACGGGTAAACCCGATCAAGCCGGCTTTCGAGGCCGCATAATTGGCTTGTCCGGCGTTACCCATCTGACCCACTACCGAAGTGATGTTGATGATACGCCCCTGACGCTGTTTCATCATCGGCCGCACAACGCTCTTGGTGCAGTTAAAGGCACCCTTGAGATTCACCGCCAATACCTCATCCCATTCCGCTTCGGTCATTCGCAGCAACAAATTGTCTCGGGTAATCCCGGCATTGTTCACTAAAATATCAACTTTTCCCCAGGTTTCCAACGTTTGTTTTACTAAATGTTGGGCGTCTTCCAGACGAGAGACATCCGCTGTTATGGCAACGGCCCGGCCGCCGTGGTTAGCGATGTCTTCCGCCACCCGGGCGGCCCGCACCTGATCCCGACCCACAATGACCACCCGGGCGCCCTCGTGAGCAAAAGCACGGGCAATGGCCTCCCCAATGCCCCGGGTGGAACCCGTCACAATGGCCACTCGATCCTTCAACCTCATACCCGATTCCCCACATTTAAGGATTGAAATTTTTCCAAATCCCCCACAGCCTGACAGGGCACTTCCGGAACGATGCGTTTATGCAACCCCTGTAACACCTTGCCAGGCCCTACTTCGTAAAAGGTATCATAGCCGTCGGCAACCATATTGCGGACGATACTTTCCCATTGAACGGGCGCCAGCAATTGCTGCAACAGAAGGTTTCGAATTGCTTCCGGATGAACCACGGGCAAAGCCTCTACATTGCTGTACACCGGTACCCGAGCGGGATGAATGGCCACCTCCTGCAAGGCCTGTATCAGACCATTCAGGGCCTCTTTCATCAAAGGAGAATGAAATGCACCGCTGACGGATAGTTCCCGAACCCGGCGTACCCCCTTTTCACGAGCCATGTGAATGGCCCGACGCACTGCATTGATGCTGCCGGAAATCACAATTTGGCCGGGGGAGTTGAAGTTGGCCGGCTGAACGACGCCCACCCGGGAAGCTTCGGCGCATATTTCTTCTACCAGCTCTCGGGTAGCGCCCAGAATCGCAGCCATGGTTCCAGGATGCTTCTCCCCGGAATGCTGCATCAATTCGGCCCGGATTTTCACCAGCGGTAGGGCATCCTCGAAGGCAATGGCGCCAGCGCTTACCAGGGCGGAATACTCTCCCAAACTGTGCCCGGCCACACCCTCGGGTTCCAGCCCCTCCACCTCCCTGAGCAACCGATCCACCGCCACGCTGTGAACGAAGACGGCCGGCTGGGTAAACCGGGTTTGCGTAAGGCTTTCCTCCGGGCCCTCAAAACTCAACTGTTTGATGGGCAGTTGCAGGATTTCTTCCGCAGTGTCGTAGATCTGACGCACCAGGGAAAAAGCCTCGTATAAATCTTTACCCATACCCACATACTGAGACCCCTGGCCGGGAAACAGAAAAGCGATTTTACCCATTCGACCCCCTCACTATTTTGTATTTTCTTTCCCTTTGCATTTGCTTTCCGGCGCTTCCGCCTTCATTGCAAAACAACGTTAATATTACAATTTTTTGAGGAAACAATCAAATAGCCCAGCGGAGAAGTAAACTTCCCCAGGTAAAGCCGGCCCCAAATGCCGCCATTAACACATAATCGCCCCGCTGCAATTGGTTCTGGCTGTAGAGTTCAAACAATCCCAGCGGGATTGTGGCGGCCGTGGTGTTGCCATAACGATCGATGTTCACAACGACCTGCTGATCGGACAATCCCAAACGTTTGCCGGTGGCATCGATGATTCGGAGATTGGCCTGATGGGGAATAAAGAATTTTATATCTTTTCCGGTCAAACCGTTCTTTTGCAAGATTTCTTCGGAGACATTGGCCATTTCCGTTACGGCAAACTTGAACACCGTGCGGCCTTCCTGGTGGATGAAATGCATTTTTTTATCCACCGTTTCGTGCGAGGGCGGGTGAAGGCTGCCACCGCCGGGCATATACAGGTGTTTTCCTCCGGTGCCATCGGTTTTCAGGATAAAATCCACTACGCCGTAGTTGCGTTCCTCGCCGGGTTCCAACAGTACCGCGGCCGCGGCGTCGCCAAAAAGCACACAATTGTTGCGATCGGTGTAATCCACAATGCTGCTCATCTTATCCGCCCCGATTACCAGAACTTTCCGGTACCGTCCGCTTTCCACAAACACGGCCCCGGTCGCCAATGCGTAAATAAATCCGGTACAGGCGCCGTTGACATCCATGCCCCAGGCGTTTTTGGCGCCCAGTTTTTCCTGAATGCGCGAGGCGGTGTTGGGAAACATCATGTCGGGCGTCACGGTCGCCACCACAATCATATCGATCTGCAGCGGATCAATGTTTTTCTCGTTCAGGATCATTTGCGCGGCCCGCACGCCCATATAGGATGTGGGCAAATTTTTTCCCAGAATATGGCGTTGCCGGATGCCGGTTCGGGTGACGATCCATTCGTCGGAGGTATCGACCATTTTTTCCAGGTCTTTATTGGTCAGCACACCCGGTGGAACGTATTGCCCTACCCCTGTAACGACGGCTTTTCTTCCCATAGCATTCCCCGTGTTTTTAATTCCTGCTGAATGTGTCGATTCACCTGTTTTTCCCCCATCAGGCGCGCCACTTTAATGGCGTTCTTCAAGGCTTTGGGAGAGGAGCTACCGTGGCAGATAATTGAAATGCCATCGACCCCCAGAAGGGGAACTCCACCATATTCCTGGTAGTCGAAGTTGCGTTTCATGTCCCGGAAGGCATGGCGAACCAGAAAGGCGCCGGTAAGGGAAAAGATATTCTTACCGACACTGCGTTTAAAGGTCCGGCCGAACACCTCCAGAATGCTTTCGGCGAATTTGAGGATCACATTGCCGGTGAATCCATCGGTGACGATGACGTCGGTCACTTCGTGAAGGACATTGCGTCCTTCCACATTGCCGATAAAATCCGGGATATGCTCTTTCATCAGATCATAGGCGGCCCGGGTGAGTTCGTTTCCCTTTCCGGGCTCTTCGCCGATATTTAACAACCCCACGCGGGGGTGTGGTACGTCGTAGATGTATTCGATAAAGATGCTTCCCATGAGGCCGAATTGCAGCAGGTTGACCGGTCGGCAATCGGCATTGGCGCCCACATCGATGAGTAAGACCACCCCGCCTTCCCGGGGGAGAAAGGCTCCCAGGGCGGGACGATGGACCCCGGGAATCCGCCCCAGTATCAGCAGACTGGCTGCCATCTGGGCGCCGGTGCTTCCGGCGCTGACAAAGGCATCGGCCAGGCCTTCTTTAATCATCTGCAAGCCTTTGACCATCGAAGAATCCTTTTTCCGCCGTATGGCGGTCGCCGGCGGCTCGTGCATCGTAATTACCTGGGAAGCGTGGATAATCTTCAGATTTCTGGGGGTAGTAAAATGGTGGCGCTGAAGTTCTTTTTCAATCTGGGCCTTATTTCCCACCAGGATGACCTGATCCCGCCCCTTAAATTCCTTATCATACAAAAGAGCCCCTTCAACCGGGGCTCGTGGAGCATAATCGCCACCCATTGCATCTAAAACAATTCGCATCCAGCCAGACTCCTGGGCAAATTATTCTTCCCGGGCAACGGACAACTGTTGTCCTCGGTAATAGCCGCAATGTGGACAGGCGTGATGGGGCAACTTGGCTTCGCCACAATTGGGGCATGTGGAAAGGCTTCTGGCTGTCAAGCGGCGCATCCACACAGCACGCCGTTTATCGCGTTTGGATCGGGATAACTTCCGTTTGGGATTCGCCATTGCATTCTCCTCTGCTATGCTTCAATTTCAGACACGCATCAGCGCTCCGGGGATCGGTCTTTCAACGCTTTTAATTTCAACCAGCGCGGATCGATCGGCGCTTCGCCACAACGGCAGGATTCGTGATTTAAATCGGCACCACAACCGGCACAAATCCCCTTACAGGACTCATCGCACAACATCTTCATGGGCACATTCAAAATCAGAAACTCCTGCAAACGCTCACTCAGATCAATGTCGATGGTCTCCGGGGGCAACAGGATCACATCCTCCTCGTCCGTCACCAAATCCCGGGTACCGATATGAAACAATACCTCAAAATCCTCAGAAAAAGGACGTTCATACTCCACTAAACAGCGGTCGCAGATATAATGGGCGCGTGTTTCCACGTGAATGGTGCATCGGATATTGCGCTCGAATTTGTTTAACTCCACATGCACCTGCATTTCGTGCGGATACACTTCCTCCCGATAAAAATGCATGGATCCACCTTCGATGGTAAAGTCGTAATGGTGAATCCCCTCTTCCAGATGTAGAATCGGTATCTTCATAACTAAACCTCAAATTTAAGACTCGGACAAAATTTTGTCAAGGTCTTTGTCAGAACCCCTCGATCCATTTCAAACACCCCCATAAAACGCTGGAATTCCGCCGGCGTTCCATTCTAAAATAGGCATTGCTCCTCACTCCGGTTTGCCCTTAAATTCCTGCGAGAAAAACATAGGACCGCAGACCCATGGCCATCAGCGAACTGAAGCCGGAACAGTTAAAGAAACAGTTTCCCGAAGGCCTCTTTCCATTCGCCACCACTCAGGATCTGAGTCCTTTGGACACCATCATCGGCCAGGAACGGGCCCTGCGCGCCATGGAGCTGGCCCTGGGTATTCAGTCTTCCGGCTATAACATCTTTGTCACCGGCGCCTCGGGCACCGGACGCACTACCATTGTCCGCGACATACTGAATCAGTTTGCCGAAAAACAGCCGGTGCCCAGCGACTGGGTCTATGTATACAACTTCACCGATCCCGATTCGCCGGAAGCCTTCCCGCTCCCCGCAGGCATGGGGAAGGAGTTTCAATGGGACATGGATCAACTGATCCTGACATTAAAACGGGAAATCAAACGCGCCTTTTCCAGCGAGAACTACGATGAACAGAAGATGATTATTCTCAACCGCACCAACGAACAAAAACGGAAACTCATTCAGCAACTGGATGAGGAAGCCAAGCGGTTGGGATTGCAAATCCAGAGCACTCCGATGGGATTTCAGACGATCATCTTAAAAGAAGGAAAACCGATAAAGCCCGAAGATTACGAACAACTGGCTCCCGAAGAGAAAGAAGACATCAGCCAGCGGATTCAGTTGCTGGAGAATAAGATCGCCGAAACGGTCCGCGCTCTGACGCGCATGGACATGGAAGCCCAAAAATCCCTCAAAACCTTGAACGAACGCGTGGCCGGCTTTGTCACCCAACAATACGTCGACGAATTAAAGGAAAAATACCAGGAACATAAACAGATCATCCGCTACCTGGAAAATGTTTCCCGGGACATCATCAACAACATCACCGAATTTCTTACCGAAGTGGAAAAGGAAGAGCAAAAGGCGCCGGTCGAGATGGAACGCCGTTCCCATTTTAAGCGCTATAAGGTGAACGTGGTGGTCGATAATCGGCACCTTACCGGGGCACCGGTCATCGATGAAACCAATCCCACGTACAACAATCTCATCGGCCGCATCGAAAAACATGCGGTGTTCGGCACTTACATGACCGACTTTACCATGATCAAAGCCGGGAGCCTGCTTCGTGCCAACGGCGGTTACCTGATGGTGGATGCCCATCAAATTCTTAAGAATCCGTTTGTATACGATGCCTTGAAGCGGGCCATAAAAAACAAGGAAATCCGCATCGAGGACGTCTCGGAATTGTACGGGTTCATCTCCTCGGCCGTGATCAAACCGCAGCCCATTCCCCTGGATGTTAAGGTCATCCTAATCGGTTCCAGTCTGATTTATTACTTACTCCAGGCCTACGACGAAGATTTCTCGAAAATTTTTAAGATTCGTGCCGACTTCGACTACGAAACCCATTCGGTTCCCGAGACCATCACCCGCTACGCCCAGTTTATCAAGAAGGTAGTCGACGAAGAACAATTGCTGCCCTTCGATCGCAGCGCCGTACGAGAGGTGATCATTTACGGGCACCGATTGGTAGAGGATCAAAAGAAAATTTCCCTGCAACTGGGGCGTATCGTGAGCATTTTACGAGAAGCCTCCTACTGGGCCCGGCAGGATCAGCAGGAAATCGTTTCGGCCGAGCACGTTCAAAAAGCCGTCACGGAATACGAATTTCGCCATAATCTGGTGGAAGAAAAGATTCAGGAAATGATCGAACGGGATATTTACCGCATACAGGTGGATGGCGAAGCGATCGGGCAGATCAACGGCCTGGCGGTGTTGAATGTGGGCAATTACAGCTTCGGACGACCCAATCGGATTACCGCCAAAACCTACATCGGCAACGAGCAGGTGGTGCATATTGAACGAAAGGCCCGATTAAGCGGCAAAATCCATGACAAAGGCGTGTATGTATTCAGCGGTTTTTTCAACTCCAAGTTTGGCAGCCATATTCCGTTATCTTTTTCCGCCAGTCTAACCTTCGAGCAAAGCTATTCCACCATCGATGGGGACAGCGCTTCCTCCACGGAATTGTTTGCCCTTATCTCCAGTCTTGCGGAAGTGCCCATCAAGCAGGGCATCGCGGTCACGGGGTCGGTCAACCAGAACGGAGAGATACAGGCCATTGGAGGGATTAATGAAAAGATCGAAGGATTTTATCGGGTTTGCAAGGCCAAGGGGCTGACCGGGGAGCAGGGAGTGATTATTCCCCGGAGCAACGTGGCGCATTTGATGTTGAAGGACGAGGTGATTCAAGCGGTGGCGGAGGGGAAATTTCATATCTGGGCCATCGACACCGTCGAGGACGGCCTGGAGATTTTAACCGGCTTACCGGCCGGGGAACGCAACGCCCGGGGGCGGTTTCCCCGCAACACCCTCTACCTGTCTCTTATAC